>NZ_JANHZS010000020.1:0-16640 GCF_041414765.1 Pseudoalteromonas sp. DY56-GL79
GACCGTATATATGACAGCAATCCTGTCCCTGTTATTTACTAAAGAAACCTTGCAATAAGGGAGGAGACCATATATGAACTCGGGATAAGAAGTTAGTTAATTCACTAAAATACCTAAGTTCAAAAGTGTAATATCACTCTAGCCAGAAGTTATTTCTTAATACAAGGCAAATTTGTGCGTCAATAGCTAGCCTATTGCAAGCAAATTTAACGCAGTAGTAAGGGATAACAGCTGCTAGAGAACAAGTTGTTATACCGAGTTCAGGTTAACTACTCTAAAAGGGCTAAATTATGTATGAGATGTTAGTGGCGATGGAAATTCATAACAGCGAGCAATATGCCAAATATCGTGAAGCGATGAAGCCAATCTTAAGACAATATGGTGGTGGATTTAGTAACGATTTTCATATTGCAGAAACCTTGCTAACAGAGGGACAGTGCCAAGCTAATCGACTTTTTACCATATACTTTCCTGATCAAGCTTCAATGGAGTCCTTCTTCAGTGATGCTGAATATGTAGAGGTAAAAGCGCGATACTTTGAAGATAGTGTCAGTGGGTTTGATATTTTGGCGAGCTACACTAGGTAATTATCAAATAGGAGCAAAATTGGGTAAAGTTTATTCTATGTGGGTCGATAACGTTTAGTAACTCCGCGGTAAATTGAATTTGTAACAAGGATATAGGTTATGAATATAAAGCCACAATTTCACACCAACCATGGCAGTGTTGGTGCTCCATCTTCGTCGAAAGAAATGCAAGACGCACTCAAAGCGATCGCAAAAGATAGACCTGATGAAGAGGTATCCCAACTTACAGATGTGAATAGTGAGTTCACAATTGATTTTTCCTACACCGAGTCACCTGTCTCATATGATAGAGACTTTATGCGTAATTTTGAATTCAGAATGTTAGGCATGAAAAGTTACGGTATTCATCGAGAGCACATAGGGACGGATGAAAATGGCCGTATCTATAAGGATACTTACGGTGACTTTGAAGGCCGAGAAAAAATTGATGAATTTTTAGCGATCTTTGACCGTTTGAATGAAGAACAACAGATTAAATTTGCACACATCAAGCCCACGGAATCGCTTCTAGACGTGGCTAACAGATTAACTGATGAAGAGCTCGGTCAGCTCACCGATTTTATCGTTCAGTCACTTAGTGTGAACAGCTTTGGTCAAAGGGGTGAAGACTACTCAGAAAAGTTGATTGATAAACTGAGTAGTATGTCTGATGACTTATTAAAAGATACCGTAAAAACCATGTCAAGCTTAATGGAGCAGGCTGAAAATAAAGTTTTTTCAGATCCGGCGTTGCCAGCTTATCTATTGGATGAAGACGGTAGAGCAGACATGGACTTAACTGTGCGAGAGGCAGATCTTTTCGACCAATTTAATGCGTATGGTGACATGAACAACCAGTTATTAAATGACTATGCAAAATTTATTATTGATAACAAATTCTCAGACGGTGATCTTTTAGATCTGAACGCGCATTTAGCACATTCTGATTTTGATACAAGTCGTGGCATGCTAGATATGGCAACCTTGGTTAAGGCGAATGACCGAACTACTTTTATAGAAATGTTAAACGAAGTAGATACGCGGGAGCCGAATAACCTGTTCGCAAGATTGAGCAAACTCAGTTACGAAAATGAGAACACCGAATACTTTAGAACTGACAATCGAGAATACGTTAAATTTAAAGGTGCACCAGCTGACGATAACGAAAAAAGTAGGTTATACAATCAGCTGATAAAAGCCTATGAAAATCAGGGGCTCGGTTGGATGAATGATGTCATGGAGCAGTCAGAAGGTATGCCAGTGCGCGCTGAACTCAATATGTGGCTATCTATTTTAGAAGATGTGGAAGAAAACCCCGATGCGTTTAAGCGCTCAGACTCTGTCGAAACTTGGATGGAGGGCAATTTAGCTGGAATTGTAAATGACTACTATCAAGGCATAAAAGAAAAGGTATTTGCGCATAATGAGGAGCTAGATAACTTTCTCAATATGTCTATGCTTGAAAGAATTGAACTCGATACAATTGAGCTTGACGAACAAACTCCTATAGCTGAATAGAGAAAGATCTATTACATCCCAAATATTGTTCTACACTTAATTAAGAACGAAACAAGCTAGTTAATTCAAAGGCTTGTTTCGAGGTGAGTCTTGACTATATAACGCAGCAACTTTGTTAAGGGAGAGTTTAATGCGCGGCGTGATATTTAGAGGTTTAGAAGAATTAGTCGTAGAAGCGATTGGCATGCAAGCTTGGGATGAGTTACTCGAAGCACATGCACCTGAGGGAAGAGTTTATGTTTCCCCTACATCCTACCCAGATGCAGAATTATTTGCGTTAGCACAAGGCGTCGCTGACAAATTGAATAAGCCATTGACAGATGTATTAGCCATTTTCGGACAGTCATTATTTGGATTTTTGGCAGAAAAACACAAAGGTATCTCATCGAAATTTGCGTCGTTTGAAGAGTTGGTTTTATCTATCGATAGTGTGATACACATGGAGGTAAAAAAGCTTTACGACGAACCTAACCTCCCCTCAATTTCGGCGATAGTGAAAGATGACAAAACTATCGTATTAGAGTATTGCTCGAATCGTAAATTGTGTTTTTGTGCGGAAGGACTACTTTATGGTGCCGCACAGTTTTACAGTCGCAAACTAACAATTGAACATCCACAGTGCATGCACAGCGGCGCTGAACATTGCGTACTCATTCTTCATTTGGATTAATTCGATGTCTGAATATAACGATTATAAAAAGGCGTATCTAAGAGAGCGTCGTGCACGTGATGAAGTTGAGTCATTACTTGAAGAGAAAACGCGTGCGTTATATTTGGCTAATCAAACACTTGAACGTCAATTAGAACAGCTTAAGAATCAACAAGCCGTACTAATAAACAACGAACGTATGGCAACGTTAGGAACACTATCAGCAGGCGTTGCGCATGAATTAAATAATCCGTTGGCATATGTGGCGGGTAACCTTGAGTCACTTAATTATTATATCTCGCCAATCTTGCAGTTGCTTGAGACAGTAAAATTACTTGAGCAAAATGAATTGAAAGGAGAACAATTGGAAGCTCGCCTTATTGATATATATTTAAGGCAACGTGTTGACGAGATTACGAATGATTTGCCGGATCTCGTTTATGATACGCTGCACGGCTGCGAGCGAATTAAAACCATAGTAAACGATTTAATGAATTTCTCCCGCTCTAATAACGATAGTTTCAGTAGGGCGTCTCTAAAGTCTATTGTTGAAGACACACTTCGTTTGCTTCATGGTCAACTTAAGGGATACGAGCTAACCGTCGCGGTCGAAGATGTGCCAACTATCTATTGCAAGGAGGGAGCGCTAAAACAAGCTATCATCAATCTGTTGGTGAATGCTAAATATGCGGTAGACATGAGCCATAAATCACATAAATCAATAGAAGTGTTACTCGCACCGGGTAACGCTCAAGATATTATCTTAAGCGTTAGTGACAACGGAATTGGAATTGATGCTGATGTGCTTCCTAGATTATTCGATCCTTTCTTTACGACTAAGCCTGTCGGCGAAGGTACGGGCATGGGACTTGCCATTACTCATGCCATTGTAAAAGAGCACAAAGGAAAAATTGATGTTCAGAGTCAAGAAGGTGTAGGTAGTCAGTTTACTATTTCCTTTCCTCTGGAGCAGTGAGAAACTTGCGCCTGTCCCAATCTTAAAATGCATTAATCTACACAATCCGATGGATACTTGTCGCGTTGTCAGGCTAACTAGGCATATGTAGCACCGACTATGATTCAGACTAATAATTTGCTAGGGATGTTGTAATTTCACTATAAAGCTAGCCGTTTCGTTAAAGGTCGCAACACGCATTGCCCTTTGACAAATAATATCTCTGTCGATGTGGCTAGAATAGAAAAAGAAACTTTCTCGAAACTTACAGCTCAGTAATTAATCATATAAACTCAAAATTCCTTTGTTCGTATTGCCGTTATGACTGCAAAAGCTTAGTATCAGGTAACTTCGCAAGCGTTTGAGTGCTTGGTGTATAAGAATCAAAACAGATTTGCTGAATAATTTGTTATGAAACGCACCGCGTAAATAACGATAAAGTAAAATGCTATTCGGTAATCTAAAAAGAATAAAAGGGTGATCAATGAGTGAAGAACAAAACCAACCGCAGCAAGAGACGTTAACACCAGAACAACAACAGCAACGATCAATACAATGGCAGCGTAGCTGTGTGCAAGCTGCACAAAAACATCTCGCGGATAAAGGGGTGTTACCGCAGAGTATTATTGAAAAAGAATGTCGTTATATTGAGCCATTGGTTGCGCTTTGGAAAATCAAAGGTCAAAACGGCAAAAAGTATTGGGTGATCACAGGTAATCTACCGACGGATCATATTGAGGGATCAGCAGCTGCTACAGCACGTGAAGCATTGCGCTATTTTTCATTCCATTGGCAGATGAAAGCGGAAGAAATTATGTCTGCAAAGCCAGTAGAAAAAACACAAGCCCAGTTTGCTAATCTACTAGTAAACCGAGCTCACGGTCTATATGACCTTTTCGCTAAAGATGAACTTTGGGCTAATGAAGCATCGTAAATGGTTCCATCTTGAGTGATTGGATAGGGCATTTCAAGCGCTGTCTTGGAATGCCAGCTTCCATAAATACGTGCCCATGCGTGGAAAACCCCGATTGTAAAAATTCGGGCACTTCATCCAAAATGCATTGGATAAAAACATCTTCAAAGCCTTTATCTTTTGCCAAGTCAACAAGCCCCCCAATCAACGACGCGTAGGCATCTCGATTTCGATGAGATTTGAATATGGCAATGCGGCTTAATAACCCATCTTCGCACAGTCGCCCTGTGCCAACTGGCCCATCGAGTTCGTCAATAATGATTAAGTGCTCAGCAGTGATATCCTGCTGATCAAACTCAACTTCTTTAGGAATGTGAAGTTCATACACAAACACGCGCTCGCGTATCGCTTTGAGCTCCAATTTTTTGGTTTGCCAAGTTACTCTACTGATCCTATAACTCATACTGCCCCCATCTACAGATTGCACCTGCATTCCCTGTTTAGCGACAAGCTAGAGCTTGCGAAAACCTCGAAGATCAAGGGTTTCGCGGCATATTGTTGTTTTTGTGAACGCGGCTATCTTGTTCTAACAGGCTCTACTCCCAGCCCTCATCGAAGTCAGCATCGGCTGGATCACTGTCTTCAACGAAGTAGGTCCCATCATTAATCAGTTTAGTTAACGTTTGTTTAAATTCCAAACTATTTAATGCAGGAATTATTGCATTAAACTCAAACACAACATGATCGCTTAGCTGTTTTACGGCATCTAAACAATGATGGTCTAATTCATAGTTTTCACCATTAACACTGAACAAAATATGATCGTCACAGATTTGGTAAATAGCACGTACTCCTCCAGCGCGATAAACCAACGGGTTATCTTTGGCGATCTCGAGAAGCTCCTGAGGATCAATTATGGGGTCTAATGGCGCGAGGTCCATCTCATGTTTTGGTTCGCTGAGTGTTTTTCCAAGCCATTGACTGTATAGTGCCTTATCTTCAAGTAAAGCATTGAGCAGAGACTTTATCTGTTGTTGGTCGCTGCAGGTAACTTCGCCAATAGACGCTCTGAGTTGCAATTCTGGATCGCTAAAACGGCGTTTGCCAGCTTCCATATCAATTACGTGATCAGCAAAGCTTGAAAGCAAGTCTTTTTGATCAGGTGCTCTAAAGCCAACTGAGTAGTTTAAAGCATCCTCAACTGCGTAACCTTCGTGAGGACAAGCTGGTGGAATATATAAGATATCACCCGGTTCAAGGACTGCATCAATGACTGCGTCGAATTGCCCTACTTGTAATAGACTCTTGTTGCGCGCAAATTGCTTTAGGCTGTTGTCCCGTTCGCCAACTCGCCAGTGACGTTTACCTTGTCCTTGAATTATAAAAACATCATATTGGTCTAAGTGCGGACCAACGCCACCACCAGGCGTCGAAAAGCTAATCATCAAGTCGTCTATGCGCCAATTTGGTATAAATCGAAATGCTTCTATTAGCTCTGCGGCTTGTGGGTGCCAGTGATCAACAGCTTGGACCAATAGAGTACTGTTGCTATCAGTGAGTAAATCAAATTGTTCAAAAGGGCCGTGATGGGCTTCCCAGTTATCATTGTGATTAGTAACAATTCGAGACTCTATGCAGTCTTCAGTTGCAAGGCCGGCAAGTTCTTCAGGCTCAATTGGGTCTTCAAAATCTTGGAATCCTTGCTTGATGAGTAGTGGCTTCTTCTGCCAATACTGGGCAAGAAATTGTTCGAAGGTAAGGTCATTAATTTGCAGTTGATACATTGGGAAATTCCAGTAATAAAAAAGCGAAAGAGTGGACTCTTTCGCTTATTCTATACCAAGTAGTAAAAAACTAGTGTCGCTTTATACTTAGTTTAGTTCGTCAATGAACGCTTCAGCACGACCAATATAGTTTGCTGGCGTCATTTCTTTCATCTGTGCTTTTACTTCATTAGGCAAGTCTAAGTTATCGATGAAGTCAGCCATGATTTCTTTGTTTACGCGTTTACCACGAGTAAGATCTTTTAGCTTTTCATATGGCTTTTCGATACCGTACTTACGCATTACCGTTTGGATTGGCTCTGCTAGTAGTTCCCAGTTATCATCAAGCTCAGCAAGTAAACGCTCAGCATTAACTTCTAACTTGCTGACACCTTTAAGCGTTGCTTGATACGCGATAAGCGCATAACCCATACCAACACCTAAGTTACGTAAAACAGTTGAGTCAGTTAGGTCACGTTGCCAGCGCGAAACAGGTAGCTTTTGTGCAAGATGCGCAAAGATAGCGTTAGCAATGCCAAGGTTACCTTCAGAGTTTTCAAAGTCGATAGGGTTAACTTTATGAGGCATTGTTGAAGAACCAATCTCACCAGCAATGGTTTTTTGCTTGAAGTGGTTTAGCGCGATATAACCCCAAACGTCACGATCAAAGTCAATTAAGATAGTATTGAAGCGTGCAATCGCATCGAATAGCTCAGCGATATAGTCATGCGGTTCGATTTGCGTTGTGAACGGATTCCAAGTTAAACCAAGACTTGATACAAAGCGTTCACTGTGTGCATGCCAATCGTAATCTGGGTAAGCGCTGAGGTGAGCATTATAGTTACCAACGGCACCATTGATTTTACCAAGCATTTGTACGTTAGCGATTTGCTGACGTTGACGTTGCAGACGAACATACACGTTTGCAAACTCTTTACCCATGGTTGATGGTGAAGCAGGTTGGCCGTGTGTACGAGTCATCATTGGAATTGACTTATACTCAACCGCTTTGTCTTTGATTGCGCTCAGTAGCTCATCACAGTATGGCAGTAAGACTGTGTCACGCGCTTCAGTTAACATTAGGCCATGAGAAAGGTTATTGATGTCCTCAGATGTACATGCGAAATGAATAAATTCATTGACTGCATTTAGCTCGGCATTGTCAGCGACTTTTTCTTTAAGAAGGTATTCTACAGCTTTAACGTCGTGGTTAGTGGTGCGCTCAATCTCTTTTACGCGTGCTGCGTCTGCTTCGCTGAAGTTTTCAACGATGCTATCAAGAAGTGCATTGGCTTTATCGCTGAAAGCGGGTACTTCTTTAATGGCGTCGCTGCTCGCTAGCGCTTGTAGCCAACGAACTTCTACGATGACGCGGTATTTGATCAAGCCAAATTCACTGAAGATGCTTCTCAGTTCTTTGGTCTTGCTACCGTAGCGACCATCCACAGGAGAGATAGCGGTTAACGCTGAAAGCTCCATAATAACTCCTAACTATTTGTTTTTGAACGATACTTAGATAGTGGTTTAAGAACCACTACGAATTTTATACCAACTTGATTAATTAAATGGTCTATTTTGAGGCGAGAAAATCTAGTCGATAACAAGGCAAAAATTTTGCTATTTAGTTGTTCTAAATAAGAAATTTTTAACGCTGTTAGCGTCAGATCTGCTCCTTCAAATTGAGCAAGTATTAAGACAAATTGATATTATATATAACTCTTTGCAGCAGTAATGATTTTCTTTTTCGCAAAAAAGAAATGACGACGTTTACCACCGAGCTGGCGCCACAGTACTGCACTACGGATCCCCGCAAGTAATAGCGCCCGAATTTTTTGTTGTGTTGCTGTTTGTTTTAATAACTCAGGCTTACCGAATACTTGGATCTTAGGGCCAAGAGGGCTTATTACTTGACCGTAAATGTCGGCAAGTGCTGCAACAACTTGGCTTTCACAGATATCAAAGTGTAATAACTGGCGCTCAACTTGCTGAATTTTTTGTGCTAATAAATCAAGAGATTTGCTATCGTTACTTAGCACTCGCTCTAATTGCATCATAGCGCCAACATACTTAACCATTTCAACGTCTTTTTCGCCGCCAGCCGAAAGCTGCTCGATTAGCGTTCGACAGCCTGTTTTGATGGCAAATTTGTCTGGGTAAACGTCCTCAGGGCGTTCAGGAGAAGTATTAATAATGCTTTTTAAAAAGCCCTCAACTTCGTTTTCATTGAAGGTGCCGTAACGCGCACATTTTTGTACCAGTTTACTGATCTGACACATTGCCGCCAGAGGCATTACGTATTGGTTTTGCATTATTTAATCACCGACTCAATAATACCGCCGCCAAGGCACACGTCATTTGCGTAGAATACCGCAGATTGTCCGGGAGTTACGGCTTTTTGTGGCTCATCGAATAGCACACGTGCCATGCCATCTTGGCCAACTAATAACGTACAAGGGATGTCGGTTTGGCGATAACGTGTTTTTACCGTGCAGCGAGTTGTACCTTGTGGACCTACGCGGTCAACCCAATGTAGCTGATTTGCGTTTAAACCGTTGCTGAACAGGCGAGGGTGGTTTTTACCTTGACCAACAACCAGTACATTACGTTCGATATCTTTATCTACCACATACCAAGGTTCGCCGTTGCCTTCTTTAGAACCACCAATTAATAGACCCTTACGTTGACCTAGCGTGTGGTACATCAGGCCTTCATGTTCACCAACATGATTACCTTCACAATCTTCAATCACACCAGGCTGCGCGGGTAAAAATTTGGCAAGGAAGTCTTTAAATTTGCGCTCACCGATAAAGCAGATCCCGGTTGAATCTTTTTTATCGTGCGTGATTAGGCCTTGATCTTCTGCAATTTTACGCACTTCTGGCTTTTCAATTTCACCAACAGGGAAGAGTGTTTGCGCAATATGTTCATGGCTTAATGTGTAAAGGAAGTAGCTTTGATCTTTGTTCTCGTCATCTCCACGAAGCATAACGAATTTACCGTCACGCTCTGCGCGACGAACATAGTGGCCCGTTGCGATATAGTCCGCACCCAATGCTTCTGCTGCAAACTGTAAAAAGGCTTTAAATTTGATTTCTTTGTTGCACATGATGTCTGGGTTTGGTGTACGACCAGCCTTGTATTCTTCAAGGAAGTGTTCAAACACATTGTCCCAGTATTCAGCAGCAAAGTTTACGGTGTGTAGCTCAATACCTAACTTATCACACACTGCCTGAGCATCTTTTAGATCTTCAGCTGCTGCACAATACTCATCATTGTCATCTTCTTCCCAGTTCTTCATAAACAGGCCTTCTACTTGGTAGCCTTGTTGTTTTAAAAGGTAGGCAGATACAGAAGAATCTACACCGCCGGACATTCCGACAATGACTTTAATGTGACTATTATCGCTCATAATTTCGCTATTAATCTTAATGCTCAGATAGAAAGCGCTTATTATACTCAAATCTCTTTAAATTGCACGCCCGTGAGGCGTTCAAGCGCAGGAGAAAAGTCCTAGTAGGAAATGCTAAAGTACTCGATATTCACCGTTTTTGAGATCGCCCAGACTATATTTGCCTATTTGTGCGCGAATCAGTCTAAGCGTGGGATGACCAATATGCGCCGTCATACGACGAACTTGTCTATTACGTCCTTCTTTGATGGAAATAGCAAGCCAGGTTGTCGGGATATTTTTGCGTTCTCTAATCGGAGGATTACGTGGCCAAACATTGGGCTCAGTTATTACTTCTACTTTGGCAGGTAAAGTTGGACCATCTTTTAGTGCTACACCGTTTCTAAGCGCATTTAGGCTTTCGCCACTTGGCGCTCCTTCGACCTGAACCCAGTAGGTTTTATATGTCGATTTTTTAGGAGAAGTCAGGGTGTTTTGTAATTTACCGCAGTTGGTCAGTAGCAATAGCCCCTCACTATCTCTATCCAAGCGACCTGCTGCATACACATCTTTGATATCAATAAAATCAGCCAATGTTTGACGATTTTGATCATCAGTAAACTGACACAAAACATCAAAAGGCTTATTAAATAGAACGACTTTTACTTGCTCTGGCGATAGGGCGGGTTTTGACTGCCGGCTAGTAATTGGCTTTTTTCGTGTTGTGTTGTATCTAGAGAATGCGGGCTTATTAGCATGTGATTTTCTTTTGTTATTTGTGTTGGCTCTACTACTTGTGCTCATTGCCACATTCCTAAGGTTCACGAAAAATGGCATTTTAGCGTAATTGCTCGCGAGTGTCGCCTGAAAGCAAAAAAGCGACCCTTGGGCCGCTTTTTGACTGTTATCCGAAGATTACAGTGACGCTAATACGTCGTTAAATACCGCAGAAGGACGCATAGCTGCAAACGCTTTGTCGTCTTCTGGCTGGTAATAACCACCAACATCCATTGCTTGACCTTGTGCTTCATTCAGTGCTGCAACAATATCAGCCTCTTTTGCTGTTAGTTCCGCAGCAACATTTTCAAACTTAGCTTTAAGCTCTGCATCTTTGTCTTGTGCAGCAAGCTCTTGAGCCCAGTACATTGCAAGGTAGAAATGGCTACCACGGTTATCAAGCTCTTTCACTTTACGTGAAGGTGACTTATTTTCATCTAAGAATTTAGCCGTTGCTGCATCTAATGTATCTGCAAGTACTTGTGCCTTAGCATTACCCGTTGTTTGGCTCAAATGCTCAAAAGAAGCAGCAAGTGCAAGGAATTCGCCTAGCGAGTCCCAACGCAAGTGGTTTTCTTTTTCGAACTGTTGTACATGTTTAGGCGCAGAACCACCCGCACCAGTTTCAAATAAGCCACCGCCATTCATTAGTGGAACGATAGATAGCATTTTCGCACTCGTTCCAAGCTCTAAAATTGGGAATAGGTCAGTTAGGTAATCACGTAATACGTTACCCGTTACTGAAATAGTATCTTCGCCTTTTTTCATGCGCTCTAGAGAGTATAGTGTTGCATCCACTGGTGCTTTAATTAGGATTTCAAGGCCATCAGTGTCATGCTCAGGCAAATATGCGTTTACCTTTTTGATAAGTTCAGCGTCGTGAGCACGGGCTTCGTCTAACCAGAAAACGGCAGGTGTATTCGTTGCGCGAGCACGGTTAACCGCTAGCTTTACCCAGTCTTTGATCGGTGCATCTTTCACCTGACACATACGCCAGATGTCGCCCTCAGCAACGGTATGCTCAAGTAAAGTGTTGCCCGCAGCATCAACAACGCGGATTGTGCCAGCTGATGGCGCTTCAAACGTTTTGTCGTGTGAACCGTACTCTTCCGCTTTTTGTGCCATTAGACCGACGTTAGGAATTGTACCCATAGTACGTGGGTCAAATGCACCATTTTCTTTACAGAAATCGATAGTTGCGCCGTACACACCTGAGTAACAACGATCTGGGATCACAAAAGCAGTATCTTGTTGTTTACCTTCAGCATTCCACATCTGGCCGCTTGAACGAATTGCTGCAGGCATTGATGCATCGATGATCACGTCACTAGGTACATGCAGGTTTGTAATACCACGGTCTGAGTCTACCATCGCGATATCAGGTGCTGTCTCGTAAACTGCTGCAAGGTCAGCTTCGATTTCTTTGCGCTTCGCGTCGTCCAACGACTCAATTTTTGAGTACACGTCGCCAACACCGTTGCTTGCATCAACACCGATTTCAGCAAATGTCGCTGCATGTTTCTCGAATACGTCTTTGTAGAATACTTTTACAGCGTGACCAAAGATGATTGGATCTGACACCTTCATCATGGTTGCTTTCATGTGTAGCGAGAATAGAACGCCTTTATCTTTTGCTTCTTGTACTTGTGCTGCTAAGAATTCACGTAGTGCCTGTACACTCATACGAGAGGCGTCAATGATTTCACCTGCAAGTAGTGGCGTGCTTTGTTTAAGTACGGTGATGTCACCATTGATCGCTACGTGTTCAATACGAACATCAGTCGCTTCAGCAACCGTTACCGATTGTTCAGAACCGAAGAAGTCACCGTCAGCCATTGATGCAACATAAGACTGTGAGTCTTTCGACCAAGCACCCATTGAATGCGGGTTTTTACGAGCGTAGCCTTTGACTGAAGTTGGAGCACGGCGGTCTGAGTTACCTTCACGAAGTACTGGGTTTACTGCACTGCCTTTGATTTTGTCATAACGTGCTTTAACACCTGCTTCTTCGTCTGTTTTGGCTTCAGAAGGATACTCTGGGAGCGCGTAACCTTTAGCTTGCAATTCTTTAATCGCTGCACGAAGTTGTGGAATTGAAGCACTGATATTAGGTAACTTGATGATGTTAGCTTCAGGCGTTTTAGCAAGGGCACCTAGCTCAGCGAGTGCATCACCAATACGTTGTTCTTCTTTTAAGTACTCAGGGAAAGTCGCAATAATACGTCCTGCAAGTGAAATATCGCGAGTTTCAACTTCGATATTTGCAGGCTTAGTGAATGCTTGGATGATTGGCAATAGCGAGTATGTTGCGAGAGCCGGGGCTTCATCTGTTTTGGTATAGATAATTTTCGATGTCATCATCATTCCTAGATAGTTGTGGGCTGTTACGCCGTTCAACAATTGCTAATAGGACTAAGCGACGCAATTTTCACACTCAACAACGTGTTGTTGTAGCTGGTTTAAACTGGACCAGTTCACTAAGCGATTAGTGAAAGATGCAAAAAAACCTCGACAATGCTCATTAGAATCGATGTCTAGGTAGCGCAGCATTAGCAAGTTTGTTAGGTATTTATACTTTTGGCTTATTACAATAACTGGTTTTCATTCAGCATTGAAATGCATCAAGTAGCAATATCTAACCAACCTGAAATTGACTTTGCAAGCGTGCTTTAGTCTAACAGTGTTTGCATATGGGGGCTAATTATTAAATTTAAAGTGTAAAAGTGAAAAGTTATAACAAACGAGACAAGAAAAGGCTGAAAATTTCTTTTAGATTTGGAGGAGCGATTCAAAGTGAGGAATAAGCGAGCACTCATGTAACCCGCTTTAGCCAAAAACTACTTAACACTTAAACAACATCTTCCGTAATTGGAGCAATGTTAGTTGCGTGTAGACCCTTGGGCCCTTGTTGTAGCTCGAATGATACATCCTGACCAGCTTTAAGCGTCTTGTATCCATCCATTACAATCGTTGAGTAATGAGCAAAGATATCTTCGTCACTGCCGTCTTCTACGATGAAACCAAACCCTTTGGCGTTATTGAACCATTTGACTTTTCCGCAAGCCATACTTCTACATCCTTCTATAAGTTGACTAAATTAAAGTTAATCTACTCTTTTAATTTTGCTAAACTGCCCATAGATTAGACAGTCATGTAAGACTGTAGTTTATATGAGCAAGCAGTCAAGTTTTTTGCTCTTTTTTTTAACATTTTATTTATTTCTCAAATCTATTTGCTTGAGTATATAAGACAAGACTATATTTATTATGAGTGGGACAAAAGATTCTGGTGTATTGGACGCCGTTCGCGAGGAACAGAAGCAGCAGCTTCAACCGCCGCGAAAATATAAAGTGATTTTGAATAATGATGATTACACGCCCATGGATTTTGTTGTCGAGGTATTGACGACATTCTTCAATATGGATAGCGAGAGAGCAACTGAGGTGATGCTTGAAGTGCATCACAAGGGAAAAGCGGTATGTGGAGTATACCCTGCTGACATAGCCCATACTAAGGCTGAGCAGGTAAACCGATATGCTCGTGACAACGAGCACCCGCTGCTCTGTAGTTGTGAGCAGGAATGACCTATAAATTTCTTGTTGGGGGTTGCCAATGCTAAACAAAGACTTAGAACTTACTCTTAATGCCGCGTTTCGCGAGGCTCGTTCTCGCCGTCACGAATTTATGACGGTTGAGCATTTATTACTTGCATTGATCGATAACCCTTCTGCTAGTGAGGCGCTAGATGCCTGTGGTGTCGATATGGATACCTTGAAGCGCGAGTTATCAGAGTTTATTGATGAAACTACGCCTGTTATTCCAGATTTAGAGGAAGACAGAGAAACACAACCAACACTTGGTTTTCAACGTGTGCTACAACGCGCTGTATTCCATGTTCAATCTTCTGGTCGCTCAGAAGTGACTGGAGTAAATGTACTTGTTGCTATTTTTTCTGAGCAAGAAAGCCAGGCTGTTTATTTACTGAAAAAGGCTGACGTGAGCCGCTTGGATATCGTTAATTTCATTAGTCATGGTATCTCTAAGATTGAAGATGATCACGAGCAAGAAGATCATGAAGAAATGCAAGACGATAGCGGTGAAATGCAACAGGAAGAGAAAACCAAGCTGGAAAATTTCACTTCTAATCTAAATATTCAAGCGGAATCTGGCCGCATTGATCCGCTGGTTGGTCGTGATGAGGAAGTTGAGCGTACGGTTCAGGTACTGTGCCGTCGTAAGAAAAATAACCCATTACTCGTTGGTGAAGCGGGGGTTGGTAAAACTGCGATTGCTGAAGGTTTAGCGTATCGAATAGTCAATAACCAGGTACCTGATGTAATTGCCGATGCAGTGGTTTACTCACTGGATATGGGGGCATTACTTGCGGGTACAAAATATCGCGGTGACTTTGAGAAGCGCTTTAAAGCGCTACTAAAAGAACTTCAATCGAAACCTCATGCGATATTATTTATTGACGAAATCCATACCATTATCGGCGCTGGCGCTGCTTCAGGTGGTGTAATGGATGCGTCTAATCTAATTAAGCCACTGTTATCGAGTGGACAACTTCGCTGTATGGGCTCAACAACATACTCTGAATTCAAAAATATTTTTGAGAAAGACAGAGCGTTAGTGCGCCGCTTCCAGAAAATTGATGTGGTTGAACCAAGTGTTGAAGATACCACTAAGATCTTACATGGATTGAAAGAGCGTTATGAAGAGCACCATGGTATTCGTTACACGCAAAAAGCGTTAAAAGCGGCTGCTGAACTCAGTGCTAAATATATCAATGAGCGTCACTTGCCTGACAAAGCAATAGATGTCATTGACGAAGCGGGCGCCAGTCAAAGGCTACAACCAACTTCAAGACGTAAGAAAACGATTAATGTGTCGGACATTGAAGCGATTGTGTCTAAAATGGCGCGTATTCCACAGCAAAGCGTGTCATCTAGTGATAAAGAAACGCTCAAGAATCTTGATCGTAACTTGAAGATGCTGGTGTTTGGACAAGATGAATCGATTGACGCGTTAACATCAGCAATTCGCTTATCACGCTCTGGTCTTGCTAATGAAGACAAGCCTGTAGGTTCATTCTTGTTTGCAGGTCCTACGGGGGTTGGTAAGACTGAAGTAACCAAGCAGCTTGCTAAGTGCATGGGCATAGAATTTATTCGCTTCGACATGTCTGAGTACTCTGAGCGCCATGCCGTTAGCCGCCTAATAGGTGCGCCTCCTGGGTATGTTGGCTTTGAGCAGGGGGGTCTGTTGACCGAGGCTGCAATCAAGCATCCTCATGCAGTGGTGTTGCTCGATGAAATAGAGAAAGCGCACCCAGACATCTACAACATTCTATTGCAGGTTATGGACCATGGTACGCTAACAGACAACAATGGTCGTAAGGCAGACTTTAGAAACATTGTGTTGGTGATGACAACAAATGCGGGTGTACAAGAGACTGTTCGTCAATCGATTGGATTCCAGCAGCAAGACTACTCTCATGATGCCATGGTAGAAATCAATAAGGTGTTCACACCAGAGTTTAGAAACCGCTTGGATAACATCATTTGGTTCAACCACCTAGAGAAAGAAGTTATCTTGCAAGTTGTTGATAAATTCATTGTTGAATTGCAAGCGCAGCTTGATAAGAAATCGGTTAATCTGGAACTTACGGCGCAAGCACGAGATTGGCTGGCAGATCTGGGTTACGACAAGGCAATGGGGGCTCGTCCAATGGCGAGGGTTATTCAGGACAACCTGAAAAAGCCACTTGCCAATGAAATCTTGTTTGGTCATTTGTCTGATGGTGGGACAGTGAAAGTTACGGTGAAAGACAACAAGTTGTCCTTTGATTACCAAACGGAAGCGGTGTCAGCATAAAACCTTTGAGGTATTTATAAAAGCCCAGCGTCGCTGGGCTTTTTGTTCTCACTCAGTTTGATGCGGTATTACCGTCTCTCAAACTCAGTGTTAGTCGTTCGTGTATACTAATTGCTTGAATGAACTTGGTATACCTAAGTAACATCAGCATTTTGAAGTCGCTTGGGTATCAACGAGTTTACGGCATCAACTTAGTATAAATCTACACACGCAGATTAACGAGCACGGAAGACA
>NZ_JANHZS010000020.1:16648-125789 GCF_041414765.1 Pseudoalteromonas sp. DY56-GL79
AAGTCGCTTGGGTATCAACGAGTTTACGGCATCAACTTAGTATAAATCTACACACGCAGATTAACGAGCACGGAAGACAATACGTCCCTTTGATAGGTCGTAAGGCGTCATTTCAACAGTAACTTTGTCACCAGTCAAAATACGGATGTAGTTTTTGCGCATTTTTCCAGAAATATGTGCAACAACCACGTGACCATTTTCTAGTTCAACACGGAACATTGTGTTTGGTAGCGTGTCAAGGACCGTGCCTTGCATTTCAATTACGTCTTCTTTCGCCATGTGTAGCGTATCACCTCTTGGTTAAATTAAACGATGCAGATTTTGCCCAAAAGCGGGGAATAAGTAAAGTTACAAGCTGATTTTTTGTTAATTTGGTCATTTATTCAGCCAGTTTTACCAAAGTTTTTTGCTTCTATTCCTAACGCATTTCAAAATCTGGAGCCTTGTTGATAGGCAAGGGCGATATTCTAGCATAGGAAAGTCTGCTAGTAACGCATGTTTTTTGTCCATGCTATTGGATAATTGTGGTGTAAAAGGAGGTGTATTCCTGCATTTGAGCAAACGTATGCAGGAAAGAGGTACTAAGCACAAGGTTGTGAGGCATCCGGATCAATATCTTGCCAAATATCTTTAACTAGCTTTTGTGCTGGAACAAATTGGGTTTTATAACGCATTTTCTTGCAGTCGTCGATTTGATAACCCAAGTACAAGTACGGTTTATTCTGTTTCGCTGCCTGTTCGAGCTGAGCCATGATCATGATAGTGCCGATACTTAGTGATTCATACTCAGGATCGAAAAAGGTATAAATAGCAGACAATGAATAAGGCATTGAATCAGTGACGGCTACTGCAATTAACTTATCTTTGTGCCATAGCTCGATAAAGATAATGTTCATCCAACGACAAAATAAGAAGCTTTCGTACTGGAGACGGTTAGGTGGGTACATAGAGCCATCGCTGTGGCGTAGACTGATATATTTTTCGTATAGCGGATAGTATTCAGGACGCTCCTGGTGGCTAATAATTAGCTGATAATCTTGCTTTAATTTATTGCGTTTGCGTTTTTGAGATTTACTCGGTTTAAATTCTTGAGTTAACACTCTTACTGATTGACAAGCTGAGCATGCGGGACAGTGTGGACGATAAATCTGGTCTCCACTGCGGCGAAACCCTAATGCTAACAATTGTTCAAATCTATCTGGGCTGTAACAATTTGGGTCTAGAATAACCAGTAACTGTTCCTTCTGCTCAGGTAAATAACTACAACTAAATTGTTGGCTCAGTCCGATTTTAGAAGGAAAGTGTTCATTCATAGATAGCTTTCAACTCCTGAGGCTGCCACATTGATGATGGGATCTCAAATCGATCCGCCAATTTAAGTCTAGTCAAAAACTCGCTCCTTGGTACAACTTTTAATCCCAAACTTGTTAAATAAGGATTTTCGAGTTGGCAATCAATAAAATGTGCCTGATGGGCTTTGAGCCAATTTACCAGTGCCCACATCGCCATTTTGGACGTATTAGGTAAGGTGTGGAACATAGATTCACCACAAAATACACCAGACTGCATGATGCCATAGAGCCCGCCAACGAGTTTGCCTCGATCCCATATCTCCACACTATGTGCTAATCCCTGAATGTGCGCTTGCTGATACGCAGCCAACATCGCATTTGTGATCCAAGTTCCTTCAGCGGCCATTCGTTGATTTCTACAAGCTTCAATCACTTGTGAAAAGGCGGTATTGATAGTGACGGTTGGACTGAGTTTACGTTGGGCTTTTCTTAGTGTTTTACCACAGTGAAAATCTTGAAGCTCCAAAATGCCGCGCTCGCTTGGGCTCCACCACATAATTGGCTCACCTTCATTAAACCAAGGAAAGATCCCATTGGCATACGCGTTCTTCAGTCGTTTTACTTGTAAACAACCACCAATAGCAAGCAGTCCATCTGGTTCAGACAAGGCATAGTGATTTGGTGGAAAACGAAAGTCATCGCGGGCGAGATGGAACAGTTGTTGGATCATTGAACAAACTACAAGATTGTTATTTATTTCAATATAGCAAATTAAGGCAAGGAGGGAAGAGGGTCAGTCAAGACCGACCCATTTATCTATTATTTTTGGCTATCTAAGAAGCGCTCTGCGTCTAGTGCTGCCATACAGCCTGTACCAGCAGAGGTAATTGCTTGACGGTAAATGTGGTCAGACACATCACCTGCTGCAAATACACCTTCAACACTGGTCTGTGTTGCGTTACCATTTAGGCCTGACTGCACCACCAAATAACCATCTTTCATCTCTAGCTGGCCCTCAAACATATCTGTGTTTGGTTTGTGGCCAATCGCAATGAAAACACCAGCAAGATCAAGTTGCTCTGTCGCTTCGGAATCAGTATCTTTGATACGAATACCAGTAACACCCATATCATCACCTAGCACTTCATCAAGTGTGCGATTTAGGTGTAACACAACATTACCGTTCGCTGCTTTATCCATTAGGCGATCGGCAAGAATTTTCTCACTGCGGAAAGAATCGCGGCGGTGAATAACATGTACTTCTTCAGCGATGTTTGATAGGTAAAGTGCTTCTTCAACCGCGGTATTACCACCGCCAACAACCGCAACCTTTTGACCACGATAGAAAAATCCATCACAAGTCGCACAAGCAGATACGCCTCGGCCTTGGAACGCTGTTTCAGACTCAAGACCAAGGTATTTTGCTGATGCACCTGTTGCGATGATTAACGCATCACAAGTATAAGTACCTTGATCGCCAGTGAGTGTGAAAGGGCGCTTCGTCACGTCAACTTTGTTGATGTGGTCGAAAATGATTTCAGTTTCAAAGCGCTCTGCATGCTCTTTCATACGATCCATAAGAGCTGGACCCGTTAAACCATGTGCATCACCAGGCCAGTTCTCGACTTCAGTTGTTGTAGTTAGCTGACCACCTTGCTGCATACCTGTGATTAATACTGGGTTTAAATTTGCTCGTGCTGCGTATACCGCGGCAGTGTAGCCCGCAGGACCCGAACCTAAAATCAACAGTTTGCAGTGTTTTGCATCGCTCATGTAATTTTCCTAACTAAATTCTAAAAAATGCTATTAAGCAAAAGTTTGTTCGATTCTATGTAATTCAATAGGGAAGTAAATAAAAAACCGTAATCTGATTTGGTATAAATCGGCAAGTTGTCAAAAAATTTGTACTGTTTTGTTTTAAATAGACTACACATTGAGCAATCTTGTTCAGTACTAACAAAAAACAGCAGTATTTCATGACCTCAGGTTTTTTTTTTGATATGTTTTAGAGAATTTTGTTTTGCTATCAAGAGTTGATAGCCTAATTGAAAAGGTACATATGGCATTTTGGCAGAATACCCCAGGCTTTGGGTTAAGTGCACAAGATTGTGAGGTGTTAACTGATGCTAAGCAATATCATCAGACGCTTTTACAACTGATCTCACAGGCAAAAACGCGTATTTATATCACCGCACTTTATCTTCAAGATGATGAGGCGGGTCGCGAGATATTGCACGCATTGCACGAGGCTGCACAGCAAAATCCAGACTTAACGGTAAAAGTGTTGGTTGATTTTCACCGTGCGCAACGCGGCCTCATTGGTGCTGAAAAGTCAGAAGGCAATGCCAAGCTATATTGTGATTTAAAAGAGCTGCTGGGCACTCAAGTCGAAGTGTATGGTGTGCCGGTAAAAGCAAAAGAGCTTTTTGGTGTGTTGCATTTAAAAGGCTTTGTTATTGACGACATCCTGCTTTATAGCGGTGCTAGTTTAAATAATGTCTACTTGCATCATGATGAAAAATACCGCCTAGATCGCTATTTTGTGATTAAACAAGCACAGCTCGCAGATAGCTTTTGCCACTTTACCGATCAAGTGCTGATAGCGTCCGACGCAGTACCTAGACTCGACATCCGTCCACTACCTACTTTACTCGACATTCGTACTGATCAAAAACAGCTGATGAAACAGTTGAAAAAGGCCAGTTATGATATTTCAAAGGCGAATAGTCGGGAAGGTCTAACGGTTCGTCCATTTTTAGGTTTCGGTCGTAGAACTAATAAGCTAAATCGTCTTATTAAGGCGCTTTTCGATACCACAGAACAAGAGTTAGTACTTTACACCCCTTACTTCAATTTTCCGGCTCCTTTACTTCGCTCGCTACGTCGTTTGCTGAAAACAGGTAAAAAGGTAACAATAGTGGTGGGGGATAAAACTGCAAATGATTTCTATATCAGTCCAGAGCAGCCATTTAGCCGAATTGGTGCGCTTCCTTATTTGTACGAAACCATTTTGTATAAATTCATCAAGTCGCAACGCCGCTTCATCACTGCCGGATTGCTGGATGTGTATCTGTGGCAAGATGGCAACAACTCGTTCCACTTGAAAGGAGTGAGCAAAGATGGCGATACGCATTTAATGAGTGGTCATAACCTCAACCCAAGGGCGTGGGGCTTAGATATTGAAAATGGCATTCTAATAGAAGATCCCGACAAAGCGTTGTTGCCTCAAATTGAGTTAGAAAAGCAAGAGATCTTAAAACATTGCCGTCGCATTGAAAGCCACGATGATCTCGAGACACTAGCGGATTATCCAGCACCTGTGAAAAAGCTCCTTGGCCAGGCTAAGCGTGTGAAAGTCGACTTTATCATCAAGCGTTTTATTTAACGCAAGAACTGATAATTTTAAAAAAGGGACGAGCGTCCCTTTTTTACTTTCTTATTTTTGATTATATGCTTCGTTGTGTGAGCTTGCTGCGCGACCTGATGGATCGGCATTGCGCTGGAAAGACTCGTCCCAAGCAAGCGCTTCGGGCGTTGAACACGCCACAGACTTGCCGTGAGGAACACACTTAGCTGCCGCTTCTCCTGGGAAATGCGACTCAAAAATGGTGCGATAATAATAGGCTTCTTTGCTATCAGGTGTATTGATTGGATAGCGGTAGTGGGCGTTTTCAAGATCCGAGTCGCTCACTTGCTGACTGACATATTCTTTTAGTGAATCGATCCAGCTATAGCCTACGCCATCAGAAAATTGCTCTTTTTGACGCCACAATACGTCATCGGGCAAATAGCCATCAAACGCCTCACGGATAATGTGTTTTTCGATACGGCCATCTTTACACATTTTATAGTCTGGGTTAGTACGCATAGCAATATCGACAAATTCCTTATCTAAGAAAGGAACACGTGCTTCAACCCCCCAAGCTGCCATCGACTTATTTGCACGTAAGCAATCAAACATATGAAGTTTCGAGACCTTTCGGTTTAGCTCATTGTGAAACTCCTCAGCGTTTGGTGCTTTGTGGAAATACAAATAGCCGCCAAATAGTTCATCGGCCCCTTCACCCGATAGCACCATTTTAATGCCCATTGCTTTAATGTAGCGTGCCATGAGGTACATAGGAGTAGAAGCGCGAATGGTTGTGACATCGTAGGTCTCTAGGTGATAGACCACTTCTTTAAGGGCATCAATCCCTTGTTGTACGGTAAAGTGAATGGGATGGTGAACTGTGCCGATTTTATCCGCTACCTTTTGTGCTGCAGCGAGATCGGGTGAACCTTCCAAGCCAATGGAAAATGAGTGAAGTTTTGGCCACCAAGCATCGGAAGCATCATCATCTTCGATACGCTTTGCTGCAAACTTTTGTGTGATAGCGGAAATCACAGAAGAATCTAAACCACCAGACAACAACACGCCATACGGCACATCGCACATCAATTGGCGTTTTACTGCGGCTTCTAGCCCATTTTTAACCGCTTCGGGGCTGGCCTCATTGTCTTTTACGGCACTAAACGCTTGCCAGTCGCGTTGGTAATACTCTCTTGGACCCCCTTCTTTTGAACACCAATAATGGCCAGGAGGAAACTCTTCAATTTGTGTACAAATAGGTGTGAGCGCTTTCATTTCACTGGCTACATAGAGGTTACCGCTTTGATCACGGCCAGTGTAAAGTGGAATGATACCGATATGATCACGACCAATTAAAAAGGCATCTTCCGTTTCATCGTACAAACAAAATGCAAAAATTCCATTGAGATCATCTAAAAACTCAGGGCCTTTTTGCTTGTATAGCGCCAAGATCACTTCACAGTCTGACTCTGTTTGAAATTCAAATGGAACGGTCAGTGCTTTTGCAAGCTCTTTATGATTATAAATTTCACCATTTACCGCCAAAATATGTGTTTTTTCAGGGTTAAATAATGGTTGTGCGCCGCTAGAAACGCCGACAATAGCTAAACGCTCATGAACTAAAATGGCTTTTTCACTTGAATAGACCCCTGACCAGTCGGGGCCTCGGTGTCTTAGTTTTTTTGACATTTCGATCGCTTGCTCGCGAAGTGCAAGGGGATCGGTCTTGATGTCAAGTACGCCGAAAATTGAACACATATTTCCTCATTCCTATTGATGTGTTGATAATATCAACAAATTATTATTGCTCACGGAAGCATAGCTACCATGAGATAGTTTAAGTTCTACCAAAAATAATTTGATAAGTCACACAATGAAATAGAGAAAATGTGAATTTTTTGTGATGTGCAATGGTGCAAACTTGCACCATTGTGGGGCATTTTTTATTAGTGTGTCGTTCCAGCGACAAGCTTAATATCTTGCTTTTGTGTAATGGCACTGGTTAATAGGATTTTTATTCCTTTAACTAGCGTGTCGATGTCCATACTGGGCGCACCAGGGTGGTGCGCCGCTTGGGAGGGCAAGTATGGGATATGCACAAAGCCACCACGGCACGCTAAGTCATGTGTACTAAGATAGTGCAGTAATCCATACATCACATGGTTGCACACGTAAGTACCGGCAGTATTAGAAATACTTGCAGGAACCCCCGCCTGAAGCGCACTACTTAGCATACTTTTTATTGGTAAAGAGGCAAAGTATGCATCGGGCCCGTGTGTAACGACTGGTGTGTCTATCGGCTGGTTTCCGGCGTTGTCGGCTATTCTGGCATCGTTGATGTTAATCGCGATGCGTTCGATGGAGATATCACAGCGTCCACCTGCCTGGCCTACACAGATCACGATGCTTGGGTGATATTTATCTATCGCTTGTGTTAAAGACTCAATACTTTTGTCAAATTCACAAGGTAACTCTTTTGTGTGGATCAGGTGGCCTTCAATGGTTTCACCTTCTAATAGCTGAGCTAATTGCCATGAAGGGTTGATGGACTCACCACCAAATGGGGTGAACCCAGTCACGAGGACACAAGGTTTACTGTAACTGGACATTAAAAAACGACTCCGTACATAAGAAAAATATTAATCGCCAATAACGTTATAGCGGTTGGTATTTGCACTTTAATGACTTGGTATTTATCTTTTAAATCTAACAGTGCCGCTGGCACTATGTTGAAATTAGCGGCCATCGGTGTCATCAGTGTTCCACAATAACCCGAATACATGCCAATTGCGACAAGCGGTGCAGGGTCAGCGCCGTGCCCTTGGATCAAAAATGGCAGCGCAATACCCGCCGTCATTACCGGAAATGCGGCAAAAGCATTGCCCATAATCATGGTAAAGAGTGCCATGCCCACACAATACAGTACAACGAGCATAAAACGGTTATCTGGCGAAATAAATAATGTCACTAAGTCTTGGATTGCAGTGCCTGTGTTGGCGACGATAAATACGCCGCCAAGCATTGCAAGCATCTGTGGCAATATTGCTGCCCAGCCTATTGAGTCGACCAAGCGACGAGACTCAGAAAGTGCTTGTAGTGGACTGCCTTTGGTTATTTTCCAGCTCACCAGTAATGCGATGGTGCAAGCGAGTGTCAGTGCTGAAAGCGTTACGTGATCCTGATCGAATAGATAAAAGTCGCCGAGCTGGATCTCACTCAAGATGATAGTACAGATAACAGTAACGATTGGAATAAGTACAGCAGGAACAAACAATTTATTACCAAACCGATTTGCATCTTCTGTTTTGGCTCGTTCGCACGGCATTTCGTAATTTCCCATGGAAACCATATTCATGCCTGCAAGCAGTGCGATGATCATCACGTTGATGCCAATCCATAAATAAGTATTTCGCTCACCAATCAATGTGATAGAAGCATCGCCAAAGATAAAAACAGAGCCAAATAAAAACCAAAATAGGGCGGTGGTGAGGCGCTTAGGATGGGCCTTATCTTGTAGCGTTTTTACCACCAGAAACATCACAATAAAACCAATCAATAAATAGATGTTGTCAATTGAAAGTAGGCTGGATTGCGCGTCAGAAGTGTTCATTAAGCTCATAATGGCTCCTCCTTAAGCGCTGAATTTGTATTACTAGGTGTTTGTTCATCTTCGCTTTGTTGCTGCTGACAGCGCGCAATTTCTGCCCGGATTTTTGCTTCAAATCGCGCTAAACGAAAGAGATGAACAATGAGCGCGGCAATTGCAGTTGGTATTGCCCAAAGTCCGATATGCAGCGGTTCAATTCCGGCAATGCCGTTTTCTTTTAAAAATGCATCCATCAGTAGTACAGCACCAAAGGCGATAAAAATATCCTCGCCAAAGAACACGGCGATGTTATCGCAGGCGGCAGCATGTGCGCCTATCATGTCTTTTACATCTTGTGGCAGGTCGCCGTATTGGTTTGCCGCAGCGCCTATCGCCATCGGAGCAAGCAGTGGTCTAACGGTTTGCGCTTGGCCAGCTAAATTGATTAATCCCAGCGCAGCTGAGCACTCACGGACAACAAAATACATACTTAGAATTCGAGAAGTGGTCGCCCCTTTTATGCCCGCAACCCAAGCTTTAGCTCGTTGCTGTAAGCCGTAACGTTCTAAAATTGCAATCACGGGTAAGATAAGTAAAAAACTTGCAAGCTGGCGAGAGTTCATAAACTTTTCGCCAAAGGTGGCAATTAAGTCGACAAAGTCTATTCCAACGGCAAAACCAGTAACTAGACCCGCCGAGGTGACAACCAATAAGGGATTAAACCTCAGAGCAAAGCCAATAACAATCACGGCAATGCCCGAGAGGGGGAGGAGATTTAGCTCAGTCATTTTGTTGTTCTTTATTTTTAAGCGCTAACCTTAGCTGATTGAGATGCGCCTGTACTCGGTGAGACTCCTTTGCTGCATCTATAAGGGATATTGACTTTAAATGGATACAATCACCCGCGCCCAATTGGCTTAAGTGGCGCATATCGGCTTGAATGATGGTACCAATAATTGGATAACCGCCTGTGGTTTGGCAGTCATTCAATAGGATAATGGGCTCGCCACTGGGGGGCAGCTGAATGACTCCAGGGTGGACAGCTTGGGTTGCAATATTATGTGCATGCACTAGGCTGCTATGGCCACTTAGGCGAATACCCATACGATTACTGCTGGGATTTACTTTCCAAATGGTGTCGTTTAATACACTCAGTGTCTGTTTGGAAATTAACTCGAGATGCGGGCCTGGGATAAAGTGAATGAGCTTTTCATAACTGGGCTGTAGACCACCAACGGCGCCTTTGGCAGTGCTCGGCGTGTAGCATAGTTTGTCCCCTTGTTTAAGAGCTCGGCCGCATATACCCCCAAAGCTTGCCATGAGATCGGTTGAATAACTCCCAAGCAGCTTGTCTATGTTGGTAAATCCACCTTCGACCACCAAATAAGCGCGTAAACCATCGCGATTTTGTTTAAATGTCAGCTTATCTCCAGCTTTAGCGCTGTAGCGCCAGCAAGGGTATATCGCTTCATCGTTTAAAGCGGCATTGAGATCTGCCCCCGCGATAACAAAGTTAGTGGGGGCGTGGAAGTGAAACTCGCATAAGCCAATGGTCACTTCAATAGCTGCATTATCGTCGTCATTTGACAAGAGTGTATTTGCAAGTTTAAGCGCAACAGGGTCGATGACACCTGCTTGACTTACTCCTAAGTGGCGAAGTCCTTGACGGCCAATGTCCTGAATAGTTGAAAGTGGCCCAGGTTTAATAACTTCTAGCATGATTTCTCCACAAAACGCACGATATCTCCCGGTTGCAGCAAGCTTGCTGATGCAGAATTTGGGTCAAATAGCGTAGTGTTAGTTTGTCCAATTAAATGCCAGCCACCAGGAGATTGACTCGGGTAAATTGCACTGTAGCTGTCTGCGATGGCAATGCTGCCCTTGGGGACTTTGGTAGTTGGTGTGGATTTTCTGGGTAATTGAAGCGCAGCTGGTAACCCTGACAAGTAAGCAAAACCGGGTAAGAAGCCAATAAATTGTACTTGATAATCAACGCTTGAGTGCAGCTCGATAAGCTGTTTTGGTGTCAGTTGTAATTCGTCCGCTATGCGTTCAAAATCCTGTCCGAATTCTTTGCCATAAAACACCTCAATATGATGGTGTGTTGGCTTTACCTCTGCTATTTCTAGGTCTTGCCAATGTGCTTGGATTTTGTGTTGCCACGCATCGGCTTTACGGGGGTCTTTTAAATAGGCAGTAACGGAAGACTTGGCAGGCACCACATCAATAAAATCACCGCTACTATCAAGCCATTTCTTGAGGGCGAATAATCGTTGATTAATTGGACTTTTGCTATCAGGCAAACATGTTGTATTTACAACAATTGCTTGCTCACCTAATAGATAACAACTCACATCGGACATAGGCAATAACAGTTGGTTGCTTTGGTAAACGTTATAATTCTTATAACACACCTCGCAATTGAAACGAAGTTATTGCTATCAGTTGCCGTTTTGTTGCAGTTACAAAAAAGCCGTGCTTAAACACGGCTTAAAATCTGAGGATTTATTTAGCAGTTAATAGCCATTGACTTAGAAGGCGAACGCCATAGCCTGTACCACCAGTTGGTACTTCGTCTTTGGCTGAGCTTGAAAGTGCGTTACCGGCAATATCGATATGAACCCAACGGGTGTCACCAGCAAATTGTTGCAGGAAAGTCGCAGCAGTTGTTGCACCAGGACCACCTGAACCTACGTTTTGGAAATCGGCGATGTCTGATTTTAGTTTGTCTTTATAGCCAAGCGGTAGACGCCAGACGTTTTCGTTCACAACTTTACCTGCGTTGGTAAATTCTGTAATTAAGCTATCATCTTCAGAGAAAATTGCTGAATACTCGTTACCAACAGCACCAATTTTAGAGCCAGTTAATGTCGCGACGTCAATCATGATCTCAGGGCTGTAATGTTTACGTGCATACCACATTGCATCAGACAGCACCAAACGACCTTCAGCATCTGTGTTGACAACTTCTACGCTAATACCTTCTGCAGTACGCAGTACATCACCCGGTGCGATTGCATACTGAGACACCATATTTGCTGCCATCCCCATCACAGCGACCACGTTTACGTCTGCTTTGCTCAGTGCCATTGCTTTTACTGTACCAAGCACGGCAGCCGCGCCCGCCATGTCAGATTTCATGCGTGCAATCGACGCGCCGGTTTTGATGCTATAACCACCAGAATCAAAAGTAATTCCTTTACCGATCAGGGCAATTGGTGTCTCGTTGTTACCTTTATAGTGTGCAACAACTAAACGAGAGCCGTGCTCACTACCACGGCCAACGCCCTCAAGTGCGCCCATGCCGAGCTCTTTAAGTTCAGCTGGTGCTAATACTTTTACTTCAACGCCATATTGTTCAAGTTCCTTTGCTGCTTTTGCAAAATCAACCGGGGTCATTTCTGTTGCGACTTCAGAGGTTAAGTCTCGCGCTAAAAATACGCCAGCTTGAATGTGTTGTAGTGCTTTATACTGAGCCTGTGTTGCTTGCTTATCGGCAACGTCGAAGTGGTAGCTTACGTTAAAAGTGTTTGGTTCTTTTTTGTATACTTCGAAGGTGTGGTCACGAAGGTTTGCACCGTGTGCAAATTGTGCCGCTAGTTCTGCATTTGAGAGCGCTCCCTCAACGTCTTCGAATGCAACTGCAACATTCTCCAGCTTCTTACCTTCAAATTCAGCGTGTAAATTACCGCCAAGTTTGGTCATTTTGCTCGCGTCGAGTGCGCTTGTGTCACCCAAACCAACAATGAAGATACGCTTATAATCAGAGTCTATTGGCGCCAGTACTTCAACTGTTTTGCCATACGCCCCTTTAAAGTCTTCCGCAGCAATTGCGCGCTCCAATTGTTTGCGAGTGTCTTTATCAAGGAACTTTAGGCTACTTTGGCTTTCACCAGCTTGAAAAATTACCAGTGCATCAGCGTCTGCAAGCTTGGTATTGAACTCAAAGTCAGCGGCATTTGCAGAAGTCATGCTGGCAACCGCCAGCGCTAAAGCAGAAAAACGCGTAGTCAATGACATAATCTTATCCTCAGATAACTAAAATTGCGGCGTTTTTACCTTAATCAGAGAAATTTAGACACAATTTGTCGGTGAAGTAACAGGTTTTACCGTTCAGTGACATTAGGTAAGCGGCTTGTCAGCACAATGCCTAATATCGTGATCATAATGTAGAGTGCAAGTAACACATTAATTGAAAATGCCGAGGCAATGACACCAAGTGCGCTTGTTAATAAAAGCACAATACCGATAATTGTGTTACTGAGCGTGACGTAACTGGTGCGTTTGTTTCCTTCAGCCATATCGACCACGTAGGTTTTGCGGCCCACGCGCACGCCTTGGTGAGCGATAGCAATAACAAAATAGCAAAGTGGAATGAACCAGATTGTTTCTAGCAGTGAAGAATAAAATAAAGCAGTTGCCAGTAGTATTGCAGTGATAGCAACGGTGATTGTAGCGCCATACATCATCACGTGTTTACTTGATTGATCGGCAAGACGACCCCAAAAAGCCCCACTGACTAAACTAGCAAGCCCAGACACCGCTAACAAAGCTGCCAACACCCATGCTCCGTTGCCGATATTCTGCTGCGCCAGCACGGTGAAATAGGGCGGAATAAGCGCGGAACTTAACAAAAGCCCACGCGCAAAGATAAATTTTTTCAGAGTTGGGTCTGTTTTTAACAGCGTGAAATCTTGCTTTATTTTATCTAATCCGTTTTCACTGCCTTCGGTGGCGCCTTCATATTCTTTAATTCTTGAGAACGTTAACGCACCTATCAGCCAAAAGATTGCAGCCAGTACCAGTGTGATCACAAAGTTGACATTGTTTACTTGAGTGGCAGCGATAAAAAGCCCAACACCAAATGTAACAGTTATAAGTCCACTGACAGAGGCGGCTTGGCCGCTTAGCTGGCCGCGCTTTTGTTTAGGGATAGTTTTACCTATGACATCTTTTGACGACACAGAACTTAAGCTGCGAGCGATGCTAAAAATCGCCAGCAATCCAAGTACCAACCAAGCGTACAATTGATTTTCAGTTTGTTGCCATGCAAGCAGTGCCATAAGCAGTACACAAGTAGCTTGAGTAAGTGCGCCGAAAGACCAAAGGTACTTTCGTTTAGCGTGCTTACGCACCCATTGGCCAATAAACAATTGTGGGATCAGTGAACCGGACTCGCGAATGGGGACCAGAGCCGATATCAAATAAGCGGGAGCACCGAGTGATTGCATCAGCCAAGGTAGTGTGATCTTTGGATTGAGTAGGGCATCTCCCAATTGACTAAATAGTTGACTCAATAAAATAAGCACGTAGTTACCGGGAACTTCTTTACACGCCTTATCATCAATTGCTTTACAGGCACGCGCTTCGTCATCATTGGTTAGCTTTTGATAGAGATTCTCACTTATTTTACTCACACCTATTCCTTTATATTGCAGTTTTGCAGACAGCACTACTTCACTATCATGAACGACTTTAGATGAAATGATAATTAACCTTAGACGGTCTCATTTAATACGCAGTAAATCATATTAAGTTCAATAAGTATGAAGTGATAATCATACTTAGTTGTGACATACAGTATTGAGAGGGTAGTAATGAGAACATTACAGGTAGCCGCATCGATAGGGTTTATCATGATGTTAGGTGTGGGTGTATCTGCGCTCGCGGGGACAGATATGCCCAAGCCTAAAGTAGATGGCGCAAGTAACCATATTAAAACGTTAGTGTTGGGCTCTGGTTGTTTCTGGGGTCCAGAAAAACGCTATGAGAAAATGACGGGCGTGATAGATGCTGAGTCTGGTTATGCAGACGGTAAAGGGTTTAAGCCAAGTTATAGAGAAATCATTAAATCGAGCCGACGCTTTGATGAAGACAACTATGCGGAAGTGGTAAAGGTAACTTACAACGCAAATCTTATCACCACCGATGCGCTGCTAAAGTACTACTTTGAAAGTCATGATCCAACCCAAAGAAATCGTCAGGGTAATGACGTTGGAACGCAGTATCGTTCGATCATTCTCTATACTGACGATCAACAAAGTGACAAGGCCCACACATTAAAAGCGCAGTATCAACATTTATTATCTGAGCAAGGCTATGGCGACATTCAAACCAAGATTAAGCCGCTTAGAAAATTCTATCCAGCAGAAGAGTATCATCAAAACTACTTAACCAAGAATCCCAAGGGATACTGCCCAGATCACAGCACGGGAGTGACCTTTGAAAAGGTGGCGAAAGATAAAACAGATAATACTATGCTAGCCCAAGGTAAGCATATTGTGATTGTTGATGCTAAAAGCTATTGCCCTTATTGTGAAAAGCTAAAAAAAGAGGTGTTAAACGACTATCAAGGTGATATCCCACTTCATTTTCGCTATGCAGATCAACTCGAGGGGTTAATGATAAAAACCGCGACTTGGGCGACGCCAACGATCTTATTTATTGAAAATGGTGTTGAGTCCCTTGGCTTTCAAGGTTTTATGGCGAGAGAAGAGTTTTACAAGGCACTCGGTGCTTTTAAGCTAGGTCGTTCAGAAGCTTTTGACATTGCCTTTCAAAAAGGCACAGAAAGACCATTTTGCAAGCAGTATGATATCTTTAAAAACACACCAGATGGCGTATTTATCGATAAATTAAGTGGCAAGGTTCTTTTTGACACCCGAGATAGATTTAATTCAGGCACTGGGTGGTTGTCGTTTACCCATCCAGTAAAAGACAGCGTGACCTATCACAAAGATTTAAGCCACGGAATGGTGAGAACCGAAATACGCTCAAAAAGCAGTGGCATTCATTTAGGCCATGTATTTAAAAATGAAGGGTCAAAGGGTCAAGACCGCTATTGTATCAATGCCCAAGTACTTGAGTTTAAAGCAAGGGAGGCGCTTTAGGTATTACGCCTAAAGTCACCTTTTGCTGAGCAGGCAGACATAAACCAAAGTCGAAGTTACTTTTGTGTATTAAGAGAACATGTTAACTTTTCAAAGTGGTACTTTGGCTGCTTCCTCCTAAAATTTGATCTGTCGTTCATGTGGCCATTTATACTAAATTGGCTCAAGGCTAATATGGTAACAGGTTGATTTTTATTCAATACCCAGTTAGTTTCGTCAACACTTAACTTCAAAATACGCAAAAGGAATTCTTATGCACCGTATACATATTCTGTGTCTAATTTGTTTGTGGTGGCTCATTACGGTACCGACAGCGGCTGCCAATGAAACTCCTCACCAAGTCAAAGCACTCAAAATCACTACGCTGTCGACCATGCTTGCGGATCGTGGCATTGGCGAATGGGGATATGCAGCACTAGTTGAAGTGGACGGCCGAAAAATTCTTTTTGATACTGGTAATCGGCCGCAAACGGTGCTGCAAAATGCGCGAGACTTACGGATCGATTTGTCCGATGTAGAAGACGTAATTTTAAGCCATAATCATGGCGACCACACCGGCGGACTAGAAACGTTAAGGACCGAGCTGAGTAAAGAGAATGCAAAAGCAATGTCTCGCATTCATGTTGGTCACGGTATTTTCGCAAAACGTGCAGGTAGAGAAAACCGCATGCACGCGATGAGGCTCGCGCTTGAAAAACAAGATGTGATTTTCAAACAGTACAGTGAGGCACAAGAAATTTACCCAGGTGTTTGGTTAACAGGCAATGTTGAGCGCGTCCACCCCGAACATAACTGGAGTGGAAATAGCAAAATTGAAGGTAAGCACGGCCATATAGAAGATAACATTCCAGAAGATATGTCATTGGTGATAAATACCAAAGATGGTTTTGTATTAATAGCTGGTTGTGGGCATGCGGGCATCATAAACACGATGGAACACATAGTAAAAACGATCCACCCCACAGATATTACGACGGCGATAGGCGGATTCCATTTATTGAATGCGGATGATAAACACTTGGCATGGACAGCAGGTAAATTACAGCAGTTTGGCTTAAAGAATATGATGGGGGCACATTGTACTGGTATTAACTCGCTATACGTGCTGCGTGAATTGATGAAGTCAAACCGTAAGCAAATGGTGGTGGGCTCTGTGGGGGACAGCTTTACTTTAAGTGAGGGCGTAAAGGCTGGCTATATCGCCCGTTGAGCCAATGTAATTATCTGTATCGTTCGTCAGGCAAAAGATAAATCGGGAGATAATGTATTACCAAGTGTTGGTGAACCAAATGCGCTTATAAAATGTCCAACACTTTCGATATTCAAAGATTGAGGTTCCGATGAGTTTTCTCCGTAAATATAAAATAAGTGCTCTTTGCTGTATCAGTGGGATTTTGTGTTTACTTGCTTATGAGTTCACCGATTCATACATTGATGAGAATGGTTTCTTAGTTGAGCCATTTGGATTTATTCCGCTATTTTGGCTTTTCCAGCTACTGGCGTTGGTGACTTTGGTTATCACTTTCGTTAAACATAGGAAAGTTCAGTACACGGACAAGTGAAGCGAATTTAGTTCAATCAGTAATGTAATCACTGACATTGCGGGATTACACCGACAGAGATAGATGAGCTTGACCTGAATTATTATCATGGAAATATCTTTCAGAGTGGTTTTTTATGGCACTACATTTTTGTACTTTGCCAAAGATATTGATGATTTAGTTAGGGTATTCAGCGAAAAGATAATGTGAAGGCTGAATTTAGCCTTCGTAAAGTGTTTAGTGTAAGCACCTTTTTTCACCCATGCATAATATTGCAATGACAGGGACAGCTAATAAGAAAATAGCGCCTTCTGCGATATCTCTTAGTGGTGTCGTAATCGCTGCTGATGCCTTTTCTGAAAAACTTTGTGCAACGCTAAAGTGGATTACGAGTGGGTGCTCAAATTGTTTGAAGTGAGCAAAGTTCAGGTCCCGATTATCATATCTATCACCAACAAGTTTGACAGAAACACGACCAGACTTAAAACCATAGTCTTGGGCTTTTGCTTTTATCTCGTTCGGTGTATTAGGACTTAATAGAATATCAACCCTTCCTTCTACGCTTCGCATTGAACTGATGTGAAAGTCATTTCTTTCAAGAGAGATAAATGCCAAAAACGGGCTATCGAGTAGCTTGGCTAAGGTGGGATCAGTACGCAGTATGTAATGATGCTCTTTTCCAACAAAGATGAGATGTTTACCGTCTTCAGTTTTTAAAAAGGTCGAGATTTCATCTTGATAAGACGTGGTTTTAGTGATCTCATGATAGGTTGAACATGCTGTTGAAAAGCAGAGCAATATCGTTGTGAGTAGGGCTAATTTGAGGGTGTGTATCATTTTTGTCATTTTCCTTCCTTGACGTATTTTTTATTCGTCGCGAACAGTACGATAATCGGTACTAGATTGGCAACAAAAATTTAATTATTTGACGCGAATTACATTGCTAAAGTCATAAAATAGGCGTATACATCGCGTCGAATTCTCGCTTTCTTTTTTAGGTGTATCTGTGGACTTTTTTTGGGTGTTGTTACTCATTAGCTTGAGTGCAGTTTTCGCGCTGTGTGAAATATCATTGGCAGCGGCACGCAAAGTTAAATTACAAACCTTATTTGATCTTGGTGACGTTAGAGCCAAGAAAGTATTATATTTGCAAGCCAATGCGCATCAGTTTTTTGCTGCGGTACAGGTGGTACTCAATGCCTTGGCAATTGTTGCGGGTATGATAGGTGAGTCGGTGTTTACCCCTTATGTATTGCAACTACTAAACTGGGTTGCAAGTTTTATGTTTGCCGATGTTGCGGCTCATGCCTCGATGTTATTGCAAATATCCACAGTGGTGTCGTTTTTACTGATCACATCGTTATTTGTATTGTTTGCTGATTTATTGCCAAAACGAATAGCCATGGTCATTCCAGAAACTATCGCGATGCGATTTATCCATCTTATGCTTGCCAGTGTATGGATTTTTAAGCCCATTATTTGGCTATTTAACGTGTTTGCTGATTGGATTATAAAGCTATTCAATTTACCAAATGAACGTGACGAACAAGTCACGCGTGATGATATTTATGCGGTGGTTGATCAAAGTGCTGAGCAGGGTGAACTGTGCGAGCATGAGTACAATATCATTGGCAATGTGCTCGACCTTAACCAGACTAATATTACCCAAGCGATGATCAATCGCGATGCAATCGTGTGGTTAGACATTCAAGAATCAGAAGAAAACCTGAGCACGTTAATTCAAGCGCACAGTTTTCAACAGTATCTGCTGTGTGACGGCTCGCTCGACAAAGTGATAGCTGCACCTGAAGCCAAACAACTGCTTAGTAATATTTTGGCTAAAAAGCCGTTATTGGATGGTCAACAACAAGAATTCCATAAGCCGGTCATTTTACTTGATACTCTAAGCCTTTCCGATGCGCTAGATGGGCTGAAAAGTCATGAAAGCAACTGTGCGGTGGTGATCAATGAATTCTCAACAGTGGTTGGGATGGTAACGTTATCCAGTATCTTGAATTTAATTGCACTGAAAGACGACCAAGCAATAGAAGCCCAATTTAGACAAAAGGATAACACCCGATGGCTAGTGCAGGGTGATATGTCGATTAAGGACTTTCAAGCTTCGGTGATTGAGTACGAGTTTGAACCGATTGAAGCCATAGAAACCTTAGCCGGTTTTGTGATCCACAGGCTAAAGCATTTTCCTGTCGAAGGAGAGGCGTTAGAAGTTGATGGCTTTAAGTTTAAAGTAATAGAAATTCAAGGATTGGCCATTAGGCAAATTGAAGTAACCAAAGAGCCCCAACTATAAGGGGCTCAGTGTTTCTAACACCGCGTTGATTTCTTTTAGCACCAAAGCCGAGGAATCCAGCATAAAAAAGTGCCGTCCAGGTATCGCTTTAGGCGTGATACCTTGTTTAAAGCAGCTTTCCCAATGGTGCATATCCGTCCCTGTTGCTGCTTTATCCCGAGTACCATATAACACGGTTGCAGGCACGTCGAGTTTACAAGCCGAGTCGTATTGATAGGTTTCTCCCAGCTTAAAATCCGCTTTTAACGATGGCAGCATCAGTTGTTGCAGTTCGATATCATTGAGCAAAGCCGGTGGTAAACCGCCCATTAAATTTACCGCCGCAATGAACTTCTTATCGTCAAGAGTATGGTAGGGGGATTTTCTTATTGCATATTGCGGTGCCTTCCTTGCAGCAATAAACAGGTGTTTAACTATATTGCAGCTGCTATGTTGAAGTGCTAGGGCAAGCTCATACGCAATATAAGCGCCATTGCTATGACCGTAAAAAATGGTGGGTAATGGCGTTGCTTCGCTCAAAATAGATGCTATTGCTGCGACCAAGGTATGAATATTATCAATGGCAGCTTCATGACTTCGCTCCTTTCGCCCGGGTGCTTGGAGAGCATATAAAGCGACATCTTCTGGCAGTTTTCCTACCCAGTTTTGGTAAACAGCTGCATCTGCGCCAGCAAAAGGAAAGCAAATGAGTTGTTTGCGAATGGTGTGAGGCTTATTTAATAAAACTAGCCATTTTGAATCTATGCTGTCTCTACATGTTTGTAATGCGACTTGGCTCATTGTTAACTCAATAGGTTCTTTTTAGTTGCTGTGAAAGTGGCTGGCAGTTTGAAGGTCGCGCGTAGCGAGAAAGCCACAAACGTAAGGCTCACGAGGGCTTGAACTACCACACTTAACACCGTGATATACCACAGTTCCGTAATCGTAAGTTGCTGTTGTTTTACTAACCAAATGATTGGCAGAACAAAGGTAAATAACCTTGTGGTGTTACTGTAAAGTGGTGGCCACGTATTACCTGAGGCTTGAAACAATCCCGAACAAGTGAAAATAACCCCCGTTGCGATAAAGCTCCAAGCGACGCCATATAGAAAGTAACGGGTGTGTTCGATGACTTGTGGGTCTTCTGAAAATGGCATGGCGAGTTGAGCTCCTAAGTGTGCTGCGAGTAAGGAAACTCCCAACATCAAGCTACACGTCGCGACCAGAGACCAATAGAATGCCTGTCTAAATCGTTTGAAGTTCCCTGCGCCGTAATTTTGTCCTGCTATTGCAGGCAGTGAAAATGCGACGGCCATCACGGGCAAAAACAGAGCTTGGATCACTTTCGAGCCAATTCCAAATCCGGCTTGTACATCGGTGCCAAAATCTTTTAATACCCAAAATGTTGTCGACATATAAACAAACATCAGAATAAGTTCAGCACCTGCTGGGCACCCTACAGAAAATAGCCGTTTTATGGTGTGGCGATGAAACGTTAGAAACAATTGGCTATCTAGCACCAAATAACGTTTGTCGTAATTGAGATAAAACCAAAGTGACAGCACGGCTATCACAACAGAAATGGAACTGGCCAGCCCCGCACCTGCAATGCCCATTTCTATACCTAATAGCCATCCCGAGATTAAGATGGGAGACAGAATAATATTAATAATAAGAGAGCCGATTTGCGCGATCATCATTGGCTTTACAACACCAGTTCCTCTCAGTGCAGCACCGATTGTAGTCATAATAAATTGCAGCACTAAACAGGGTAAAAACCAGTATGAGTAGCTTAATGCTGCCTCTGTGGTGGCGGGATCTTCGCTCGTGATGTGCAGATAAGATTTGATGCCATAGATACCAGTTAGTAACAAGATGGTACCAAGTGCCACGGAAGCGAATAATGCTTGGTTAAATACAAGATTGGCGCTGGACTGATCCTTTTCTCCTACCGCGTGCGCAACTAATGTTGCCGTTCCGACATTCAAAATCTGGCTCACGGCGAAAATCAAAAACATGATATTGCCAATTAAACTGAGCGCTGCGACTGGAGCACTGCCTAAGTCTGAAACAAAATAGAGATCGGTAAGCACATAAAGTGTTTGCACAAACATCCCAATAGACATGGGTAGCGCCATAGCTACTAGATGCTTAGGTAAGGAACCTTGAGTTAGATCTTTCATGCAGCTACCTTTTCCTAATATCTACTGTTGAGGGAGTGGAACGTGACTCGATGTCATATTCTTGAGGTAGCGGAGTTGATTTGGTGTATCTTGGTCTATTTCCACGTTTACTGATGAACCATCGAAATGGATGAAGAATTCCTTTGGCAACCTCAAAGGCACTTGGAAATAAATATGGCTTAGTAACTCCAACTTGAATTGGACTACTATCTGGGCGGTAAAAAAAACTCCCGAATAACTGGTCCCAAAGACTCAAATCAGAGCCAAAATTTCCAGCCTCTTTCAATTCAACGCTATGATGGAAACGATGGAGCTCTGGTGTTGCCACAATGTAGTTTAGCCATCCCATACGAACATTTACATTGGCATGAATGAAATATCCGTGCAGTGCTGTAAATTGACCGGCAATGAACATCCCTTCAGCTGAGAAACCCAGCAATAGAAATGAGGTTTGTATAACTAGCGCACTCAAAAACACTTCCAAAAAGTGAACGACAGAGTTATTACTTACCGTGACTTTGTTAGGCCGATGATGGATCCCATGAAAGCTCCAAAGAAACAGGTGACGATGTTCTAACCTATGTAGCCAATATCCGATAAACGAGCCGACGAAAATGGCTAGAATGGCATTTTGTGCCAAGCTCAATGTATTTTCGATAGGAGCGAGCTGGAGTGCAATCACTCGCACTAGTGTCTCGCTAAACGCCCCGTATACGATGACAAGAATAAAGCACAAGCCATCTCTGCTCCATTCCTTTTTACTGGGATGCCATTGTGTTTTAAACGGGTTTAGTCTTTCCATGATAATAAAATAGGCAATGATGATGAGCACACTGGAGAATGCCGCTAATCCAAGGTCAATGTCTTGTTGCAAGACAAAGATACTGTAACCAATAAGGATCAAAACGATTAAAGGGTAGCAGATAAATGCACAAAGCTTACGAAGTTGGTTTTTGATTGGACTAGGCATAATTGTCTGCCTCATTAGTGAGGTGCGGCTGTGGATTTTGCTGTTCTGGATAACAGACCCTAAATGGTTTTTTATCTTGTCGACAAAGATATTGCGCAACATAGCGGCCACTGGCCGTTGAGTGTGTTACGCCGCTAAATGTACTCCATTGCCCAGCATAATAAAAGTTGTCTAGGTTCGGGAAGGTGGGACCATGCTTGATTTGGTAATTCTCTAATTCTTCTGTCAGTGGCGCAAAAGGGTGCCAAGCTAAAACGGTTCCATTGTGGTTCTCGGTATAACGTTCACTGGTTAATGGCGTTACAACATCTATAAACTCAACTTTGTCAGTAAGGTCTTCAAAATATTGGTTAAGGAACTCGACTACTGCCTGACCCACTTTTTTCTTTGCTTGCTTATATTCGGGTGAACGGCGTTTACGTGTATATGGATTACGACTTTGCCCTGAAGAGGTAGATTGCACAACGTTTTGCTCCATCGCTTGCCATGCCTCACTTTTTGATAAATAAGTGACGTAAAGGACTGACTTGCCGCTTGGTGCATGATCTGGATATAGCGTATTGCGGATTTGCACACCGATCCCACTATGATAATTACCGACCAGTCGGCGCGAAATCGATTCGGGTAATAAGTATGAGGTATAAGGGTCATGGTCGGAATAGTCTGCATCTACGGCAATAAATACCGCGACACAGCCCGGAAATACCACGCTGTTTGCATCTTCTTCTAACTTTGTGAATAGCTTATCCAGTACAGGGTGAGGGTAGCGATTTTGCAACATCTTACGAGTGAGTTTGTAACTATCACAACTGGCGACAACGTAATCAGCGTAATAGACAGAGCCATCGGCTAGTTGCACACCAACTGCGCGGTTATTGTCGGTGAGAATATGCTCCACTTTACTTTTGTAATGAATGGTCGCCCCTAGCTCTTTTGCCCGATTTGCCAATCGCTTCGCAAGACCTAATGAACCAATACTCGGCACCCCTGCATTTTGGTTTGCTGCACAAGCTAAATTGAAGACAAAGGGCATTAATCGCAACTCGCTATGGCGGTCAAAAATAATCCAGTTGAGTGCTTCAGCAAGCGTGGGATTTGAAAAACGCTTAGAAAAGTCGTCCATAGTGATAGCAAGCGTTTTCATAAAGGTGCGCATATAGGGCAGCAATTGCCACATCATTTTGCTTTTTTCCCACCATGTCATCAAACCACCACTTTTAAGAAAAGGGAAATAAGGCATACACTTGCGCAGTTTTCGGATATGTTCACACAATTCAATGATTAGTTTGCTATCCTCAGGAAAGCGCTTAATCAAGGTGGACTCTAGCTTGTCTGGATCCACATAAAAGCGGATTTTTTCGCCGTTCGCCGTGACGACTGAGTTAAATATCTCAGTATTGTAAATAGGTACATTTTCAAGGCAGCCTAGCTCATCCCAGATGGTTGCCATTTCGTTGTTGGTTCCCGTGCCGTTTAACCAGCTGATACACCAGTCGAAAGTGTATTCCTTTCGTTGCCATGAGGTGCAGCACCCTCCCGGCGTTTCATGCAGTTCGAAGACGGTGCATTGATAGCCATTCATTTGACTATAAGCAGCGGTACCAAGACCCGACATGCCAGCACCAATGATAATCACAGACTTTTGTTGTTCGGACATAGTTTTGTTCTTTTAATGATGCTCGACAAGCCATTTTAAATACCAAATTAGCCCGTCGAGCGAAAACACAAAGTGCGTCTTAAGCTGTTTCGCAGGCAAGCTCTTGAAGCACGACGGCAATCTCTTGGCACCAGTCGTTGATGCGCTGCTCGGTGAGTTCTGGTTGGTTATCATCATCAAGCGACAAGCCGAGAAACTCGCTGCCGTCTTCATTTAGCCCTTTCGATTTGGTGAAGTGGTAACCTGAATTTGGCCAGTAACCAATTGCTGTGGCGCCTTGTTCGGTTAGTTTATCGTGTAAGATGCCGATACCGTCTTGAAACCACTCGTCATAACCAACTTGATCGCCCTGACCGAAGATGGCCACGATTTTTCCGCTGAAATCTTGCTGTGTTAGGCTTTCCCAACGTGACTCCCAATCATCCTGTAAACCACCGTATTCCCACGTTGAAATACCAAAAATCAAAAACTCATAATTCTCGGTTAAGGTTAATTCGGTGTCTGCTATATCAAAGAGGTCAATGGTAAACTGGTTTAGGTTTGCTTTTATTAATTCTGCTGCGGCTTCAGTGTTACCTGTTGTGCTGCCATAAAATAGGCCAATACGAGTACTCATAATATTTCCTTTTAATTCTCTTGGTTAAGCAACATGCTGCTTTTGTTCGCTATAAGATTGAGGTTGGTGTAGTGGGTTTTCACCGATCCAAGCCTGAAACGGCTTGTTATCATCACGGCATACAAAGTGCAGGACATGTCTGCCTGTAGCTGCAGCACGGATCAACCCGCCCGTTGTCACCCAGTGACCAGCCATATAAAAGTTATTAAGGCCGGGCAGTCCCGTTGTCCCGTTGGCATTTATTTCATCTTCTAAACTTTCACCACTTTCCAAAAAGGGCTGCCACGCCAATACCGTTCCTTTGCTGTTGCGGGTATAGCGAACTTGGGTCAAAGGGGTCGCGATGTCGATATATTCGATATGCTCTTTTAGTCCCTCAAAATGAGTGGAGAGCTTATCGATTATAAATTCACCTAAGGTTTTTTTAGCGAGGCGATATTGAACGCTACGCTTGACTCTAGTGTGATGGCGTTTAGTCGCCGTTGTTTCTTGGAAATTATTTAATTCAGCCCACGGCTCATAGGTTGAGAAGTAAGTGATATAAAGCACGGATTTGCCCTCTGGGGCGATATGCGGGTAGTGTACATTGCGCACCTGCACATTGATCCCCGGGTGCGTCATACCAGGGCAGTGGACAAGATCTTGTTGATCTAACAAGTGGGTGCGGCAATGGGGTTGATGGGTATAGTCTTTGTTTACCCCCAAAAACACAGAGACGTATCCTGGGAACATTTGACCATCGGTCTCCCTTAACTCGTCGTATAGCTTGTCTAACACTGGGCTGGAATACTGACCATCAAGCATGTTTTTTACCACATCCGTACCGTCACATGCTGAGATCACGATATCAGAATACATTTTTTGGCCATCGCTGAGCTCGACACCGATGGCTTTGTTGTCTTCGACCAAGATCTTGTGTACTCGGGTGTTGTATATGATGTCACCCCCCAACTTTTTATATCTTGCTTCCATCGATTGTGCGAGGCCTAAGGAGCCACCTTCGGGCACACCTGCATTTTTTTTCGCCGCGCAGGCCAAATTAAAGTAGAAAGGTAATAGCGGGAAACTAGGATGTTGCTCATAAAAGATAACGTTAAATGCCTTTTGCAGCAGCGGGTGTGAAAACTTAGCGGCAAAGTCCGACATCAATGTCGCCATGGATTTGCGGATTAAATTAAATTTTTTGATAAACGGCCACATCATTTTTAGCTTTTGCCAGCGTGACATAATGCCAACTGGCACCAGAAAAGGATAAGCGTCTATCATTTTGACGAATTCGCGAATGCCATCGCAAAATTGTTTGATGAGTTTCTTGTCAGCGGGAGAAATGCTCAAGAGGTGGGCTTCAAGTTTATCTGGATCTGCGTAGAAATGTACTTCTCCTAATTCTTCATCAATAACTGAATTGAAGATTTCAAAGTCTCTAATTTCTTTATCATCCAGCGCACCTAACTCTTGCCAGATTTGATTCATGCCGTTGCCTGAGCCACTGCCCAGAAGCCAGCTAATACACCAATCAAAAATATAATCTCTGCGTTCCCACGATGTGCAGCAGCCGCCGGGAATATCGTGCAGTTCTAAGATCACGCTCTTGTAGCCGTTCATTTGTGCATAGCTACCGGTTGAGAGTCCACCCATGCCGGCACCTATGATGATCATAGATTGTCTTTGTGTGGTCATAATTCTGTCCTTAAAGTCGTTAGAAAGCCCCAAAGCGATGGCTTTGGGGCAAGCTGTTACTCCACATTTGTTGCTATTTTCGCTTGGCTTTGGGTATCTTGCAGAATACTTTGCATAATTGCGCCGTTGCCTGCCTGCATCATATCTGGCATCAACATTTCCTCATGTTTACCAACTCCCTGATAGGTAATGACTTCGGCGTCCGATGCTGCATCCCAACTGGTTAGACGAGCAGCTTCTGCATGTGCATTTTGCTCGACGATAAAGTGCAGTTTTGCGTGAACCTGACCTAGATTTTTCACTTCATAACACCAATCGATATAGTCTCTCGCTTGTGCCAGTGTATGCTCGTGTACCGTATTTGAGCCGGTGTGGCGGGCGAAATGTGCTTTTAACTCTTGCTCAAAGTGCGCGAAGTCTTGTTCCCGCATTTTGATTGTTTCGGTGATCCTGAATGAATCTAAGATCACTACATCCCCGACACGTTGACCTCGGCTTTCCAGCTCCTTAGCAATCTCAAAGGCTAAATTACCGCCAAGGGAGTATCCAAATAGGGTATAGGGACCATGAGGTTGAATTTGCATAATTTGGTCGGCATAGTCGCTAACCTTAGTGTCACTTTCGAGGTAGTTAAAAGAGATCACTTCAGTGTTAGGCAATGCGTCGGCAAATGCCTTGTAGACGATGCTGTAACCACCCGCTGGCGGCAGTGCAAATAAACGACTAGATTGACCCGCATTGAAGATAAGGTAAGGGGACGCGCCCGTTTCTTTTCCTGTTACTACATCTTCAATTGCACTCGCCATGCCATGTAAGGTTGTAAATCTAAATAGCTGATTAACTTCCATTTTGATGCTGAAGGCTGATTGGATCCTGACCATTAGCTCAATCAAATATAAAGAGTTACCGCCGAGGGCAAAAAAGTCATCATGAAGACTAATGGATTTTTGCCCTAGCATATTAGACCAAATCTCAGCGAGCTGCTGCTCAAATAAGGTGGCAGGCGCTACGAATGCTCTTACCAACTCAGCGACTTCAACCTGTGGCAATGCCGCCGCATCGATTTTACCGTTACTCAGTAATGGAAATTGATCAATGGCAACTAGCTTACTAGGTACCATATAGCTTGGTAGCTGGTTCTCTAACTGTTCGAGGACAAATTCAGTACCGACCGCAAGCTCCGACTCAAAGTAGGCAATTAATTGGGTTTGCCCATGTACTTCTATTCCTTTTACATAGCTTCGCTTAATTCCTGGGATCTGGTTGATGCTAGACTCAATTTCTCCTAGCTCAACGCGGTGACCTCGTATTTTTACTTGGTTGTCGATACGTTGCAGAATATGTAGGTTTCCGTGTTTGTCCCACTTACCTAAATCACCCGTTTTATACACCCGTATGGTGCTATTTCCTGATACGGGAAGTTGAATAAATTGACTGGCATTTTTCTCTGGATTATTGAGATAGCCAAGGCTTACGCCTTGCCCTGCAATTGCAATTTCGCCTACTGCGTTACTGGATACCAATCGGTTTTGCTTATCGAGCAAGATAAGTTGCGTTGCATTGAAAGGCTTGCCGATTGGCACTGTCGTACTGGTTTCTAAGTACTGCTCTGATTCCTCAAAGAAACTACTGTCTATGGTTGCTTCAGATGTGCCGTAGGAGCTAAATAGTCTTGCATCTTCCAATAGCAGTCCTTTTAGTGCACGGTATTCAGCGATTTGCCACTGCTCAGAGCCAACAATCACTCGACGTAAGCTGGTAAAACCAACCTGACTTTGCTTTGCGAATAAGATGAGATTACGAACCACAGAGGGCACAAACTCAACCGTATCAATCTGCTGTGTCTCAATGAGGTCATACAACACCGGCATGTTCAGCATCATATTTTTAGGACACAACACTAAGTGCTTCGCATTGTAAAATGCGCGCGCGAGATCGCCACAAAACACATCAAAGGTTGGACTGGCCAATTGTAAATGATGAGTGGTGGGTGCTAAATCAAATTGAGCTAACCAGTCCACGGCGATCGTAGCCCAGTTTTGGTGGCTAACCTGGACACCTTTTGGCGTCCCCGTAGACCCGGAAGTAAAGACAATATACGCGATGTCATTTGGTTGATGATTTAACGCCAAATTGTGCTCGCTGATTTCATCTCGTTGGCTTTGGAAGCTTTCCCAAAGTAGTGTCGGGTGATCTGATGTTAGCGCTTCTTCGCAAAGTAGTAACGCGCAGCGACTTTGCTTAAGCAACAGCTGCTTGCGTTCATTGGGTTGCTGTGGGTCAATTACCACAAAATGATGACCTGCTTTTAACGTAGCGATACAAGCAACAACTAATGCGATAGATTTTTCAAAATGTAAGGCAATCGTTTGACTAGCTTGATCATCTAGCTGTGAATTGATTAGTCGCGCTAACTGGTTTGCCTGACCGTTCAGTTCGCAATAGCTTAAAGTAGCGGCAAGTTCTCCAGCATTTGCTTCACAGGCAATGCTAAGGGCAGGAAGCTCCGGGCTATGTTGCGCCGCATTTTCTATTTGGCTGACCAAAGTCGGTAATGCAGGTGCGTTTTTTTGACTTTCAGCAAAGGTCGCCAAGGCATCTATTGCGTCTGGACTTGTTAAGGCAAGCTCCGAAAGTGGCCGATTTGGACTATCAACGACCATTCGCGTCAGTGCGATATAGTCCCGAGCCAGCTGCGCTATCGTTTCGGTTTCGAATAGATCGGTATTATATTTTAATGTGCCTTTGAACACGCCATTTTCTTCATAGGTCGAAAGCGTAATGTCAAATTGACCTTCTTCTTCAGGCAGTTCCATGAATTGCATAGGAAAGCCCTTATAGTACGCGACATTATTTTCATCCATATGCGATTGCTCAACGCGGTGATTGAGCATTACAAACATGACCTGAAATACCGTAGAGCGGCTGGCATCATGTTCAATACCAAGCTTATCCACTAACAGCGCAAACGGATATTCTTGGTGATCTAGTGCGTTGAGGGTAATGTCTTTCACCTGCGCTAAAAGCGAAGTAAAGTGCGTTTCAGGATCAAACCTTGCGCATAGCGGTAGGGGATTCACAAAGTAACCATAGACGTTTGAAAACTCTGGATTTGTACGACCGGCCACGGGACTGCCAATAATGATCTCATCCTGCTGAGTATATTTATGCATGACTGCGTAATAGATGCTAAGCAACGCCATGAACATGGTGGACCCTTGTGCCTTTGCAAGGGTATTCAATGAAGACGTGAGGGCTTTATCCAACTCAAAATGATATGAATCACCAACGTTGGTGAGTACCGCAGGTCTAGGTTTGTCGGTTGCAAGGTCTAATACGGGGATCTCAGCAGGTAAGTGATTCTGCCAAAACTTATAGTTTGCCGCGCCGCGTGGAGAGTGAACAAAGCGTGTTTCCCAATCGACAAATTTTTCATAGCTTGACGTTATCTCGCTGAGTGCTAACGGTTCACTTTTTGCAAAATGCGCATACAGTGACTGCATTTCATCGATAAACATGTAATTTGACCATGCATCTGAGATGATGTGATAAATCGTCACTGCAAAGTAGTAGCTTTGATCATTCTGCTTATACAAATACAGTCTAAACAGCGGGTCGTGCTCAAGGTCGAAAGGCTGTTCATTGTCTGCAATCATCATAGGTTGAATATCTTCCCAAGACTTACCATGTACATCAATGACTTGCAGTGCATCCTCGCGATTAGTCCAGACTCTTTGATAGGGTTCGCCATCTTTAAAGAAGAAGTTTGTTCTTAACATTGGGTGGCGAGCAACTACAGCACTAAGGGCTTTTTTCAGCGCGTCGATATTCAGGGCACTAGGAATGTGCATCGCGCCGCCGATATTGTAGGAAGCGCTACTTGGGTTGAGTTGATTGATAAACCAAATCGCTTTTTGTCCGTAGGAAAGTGGGAACTCAGCTTCCACATTGGCATCAGATGCGATAATAGAGTTAACCTTGGTCTCGGAAACGGGCTGAACCTGTGATGTTTCTGTGGTTATGACTTTAAAGCCAAGCGACTCCACGAGTTTGTCATTAAGCTCTATACTTAATTCGTTGATAGATGCACCACTTAGAAGGCGTACAATCGTTAGGGTTTCACCAAAATGGGTGGTGATCTTATTTCTCAGCTCTGTTGCCATAATAGAGTCAATACCGAGATTACCGAGCGATAGATCTAATTCCACTTGCTCTCGTTTACAGCGTAATACTTGGCTGACAGCATTAGCGAGATGATCGGCAACAAGCGGTAACCGAAGCGCGCTGTCTGTTTGCTGGTATAAAGGAGCAAACTCTTGCTCTTGGTGGCTTTGCTTGTCGTTTTCTTGGGTAGCCAAGTGACTAAATAAACTCGGCTTTCCTGCATACCAATTGGTTACTTTGGACCAATCGGCGTCACACACTAAGAGTTGAGGTTGATCTTGGTCTAGAATACGTTCAAGCACAGCCATCCCCGCACTTGGTGAGATGCAGTTCATGCCCCTTTGGTCCTTGTAATGTTCGGCGAGACCCAACTCTTCAATCATACCAATAGCCCAAGGACCCCAGTTGATACTCAGCGCCGGAAGACCCTGATTGCGACGGTAGTGGGCGAGGGCATCTAAGAAAGCATTGCCAGAAGCATAGTTTGTTTGTCCTGCGGTAGTGACTTGAGCCGCGACAGAGGAGAAGAGTACAAAATGTTCGAGGTCAACTTTACTGAGTGCTTTGTGAAGCATCAACGCACCAATCGCTTTGGTGTCAAACACACCGTCAAATGCTCTGGTATCCATATTGCCAAGTAAGGTGTCATTGACGATACCAGCACAGAAAAATAATCCGTTGATCGGTGCTTGTGCACTTAGATGATAAGACTCAAGGGCCGCGTGAAGTTCACGCTCTCGAGTTAAGTCTGTCTGCCATAACGAGACATTAACGCCCTGATCCTCAAGGTGTTGAATAAACCGAACGCGATCATAGTTACGGTCGCTTGAGGTAAGTTCTGACCAACTCTTACGCTCAGGTAATTGACTCCTACCAAGCAAAATGAGGTTTCGTGCACCTCTATCGACGAGTAGCTGACAAACTAACTGACCGATTGAACCAAATGCACCCGTGATCAATTGTGCTTTATGGCTTTGCACGCGAGTTGGGAAGGCGGGTTGAAGTGACGTTGCCTGCTCTAAACGAGCAACATAGGCCTGATTTTCCCTAAAAGCAACTTCCCCTTCTTGGCGGTCACTTAATAATCTGGCTGTGATATGTTCGGCATCATTTTGGCCATCAACATCAATGAGGCCACCCCAATTATCAACCAATTCTTGCTGTGCGAGCACTCGGCTAAATCCAGTTAACGAAGCGGACATCACCGCGGTAAGTTGCTCGCTATTAACGAGGCTAGCGTTACGTGTTACCACGTAAAGCGGGAATTTACAGTCTTGTTCAATTACGGTTTTGGCTAGATTTAACAATGAATGTAGCGAATGACGTTTTTCTCTTTGCAGCTGAGCAAGAGTTAGTGATTCTATTGCGCTGTTATCTAGACTAAAGCAATGCACAACGCCACGAATTTCTTGTTTGCCCAAAGTCTCGATAAGTTGTGACAGGTGATCCCGTGAATCGGGAACTAGCCATGCATGACAATGGTCTCTGTCGATATCAAAATATTCTCCAGATTTAACGATACAGCTAGAGTGGCCAAGCTTTGCTAAACGGTCGGCTACCTGTTCAGCTGTTCCTGATTGATCTGCGAGAAGCACCCAACGACCCAATGTGTCGGTTTCTTGTATTTCCTGCTCTGGCTCTGCAAGCCAATTAACTTGGTAAAGCCAGCTATCTATGGTTCTGGTGGTGATCCCACTTGCAGCGGAGTCAACACTTTGCGCAATAAAGTTTTTGATAACACCAAAGACTTGACCTGATTCATCACAGAGGTATAAATCACTGACCGTTTTTTCGTCGTCACGATGAGTGATTTGGGTATAACACCAAAAGTCAGTATTGTTCTGCTCGCAAAGCAAGATCTGCTCTAGCATCACAGGTAAGCGGATAGAAAATTGCTGAGCATTAGCACCTGCAAGTTCCGTAAATACTAACGTTTGGAAGCATGCATCTAATAGACTTGGGTGTAGGGTAAATTGTGCTGTTCGCTCAAGTTGAGTAGGCCAAGAAATCTTGGCAAGCACGCCGTTGTCTGTTGCCCAGATCTGTTCAATGGCTCTAAAACATGGACCATATTCGTAACCAAACTCTTTTAGGTGTGCATAAAACTCATCGTGCTGCTGTGCGCTGGTGGCAGCACTACGAATAGCATTGAGATCAATAGGCTCAGCAAGGTTTGCGCTTTGTACTCGGCGGATTGTCCCTTGAACATGGCAGGTCGTCTTGCCATCTTCAAGGCTTACCACTTTAAAATTCGGTTCATCATGGTGCAAAATGAATTGCACATTGGGTGCATGTTCATTATTCAAAAATAACGCTTTATCGATGACAAACTGGTCGAGTGCATAGCTACCATTGCCCCAAGTCTCTTTGGCTGCAGCATACGCCATTTCAATAAAGCCAGCAGCAGGGAAGAGGGTATTCCCTTGGATTTGGTGACAGCTTAAAAAACTATCGCGATTTGTGTCGGTAACAGCGTTCCAAACATGTTCAGCTTCACTGCGTTTACGGCCCAAGAATGCATGGTTACTTTGCCCTAAACGCACTTGATTAAAGTACTCAGGCTCGGTCCAAAAGCGCTCTTGCAAGAACGGGTAAGTTGGCAAAGTAGTGAACTTACCTCGACCGTTTATGGCTGACCAATTTAATTCAAAGCCTAAACCAAATAGTTGAGCTGCAGCGTGGTAATAGGTGTGCTGTTCGTCGGATTTACGGCGCATACTCGAGACCACAACACTTGAGCAACTTTGTTCTTCTGCTGTTTCGGCAATAGATGCGCCAAGCACAGGGTGTGGACCTAGTTCCAAAAATGCTTGATAACCTTGTTGTAATATTGCGCGGGTGGCATCAACAAAGCGCACGGCTTGACGGACGTTGAGCCACCAATAGTTAGCATCAAGCTCAGGTCCCTCAGCAAGTGTTCCTGTTACCGTTGAATACAATGGAGTATGTGCGGTGTTAGCTTGAATACCAGCTAAACACTCGAGCAATTCGGCCTTTATCGGTTCCATAAACTGGCTGTGGTAGGGCACTTCAACGCGGAGAAACTTGCAAAACACACCAGCTTCGCTCAGTTGTGCTTCAATACGGTGTAATGCATTTTCTTCACCTGCGAGGGTGACAGAGTTTGGACTGTTTACCGCTGCAACTTCAACTTGGTCGTTGAGATAAGGCGTGACATCACTGTCAGAAAGTCCTACCGCCATCATTTTACCTGTGTTGCGGCATTGATGTTGTAAACGGCTACGATGGACTACGATGGTGCAAGCATCTTTTAATGAGTAGACCCCAGCTTCATAAAATGCCGCCGCTTCACCGGTACTGTGGCCAACAATGACATCAGGCGAAATGCCGTGCTGACGCCACATTGCTGCAAGTGCGACTTGCACGGCAAAATTTGCCGTTTGAGCAAGCCAAGTGTATTGCATGTTTGACGCTGATTCATCGGCAAGCATTTCATCAACCAATGACCAATCTGTAAGCGCTGACATATAGCTATTACACTCATCGATCATCGCTTTAAAAGTTGGCTCTGATTGGTACAGCTCACGGCCCATTGCCCACCATTGCGGCCCCATGCCGGTGAAAACCCACACGATTTTTTGCTCATCTTTTTTCAGTGTGCGCAATGTACTGGCCGCAGCAAATTCAGCATCATGACTTAATGTTTGCAGTTGTTGTTGCAGATCTTCTGCATTTTTGAAACAAATTGCATGACGATATTGATGGTGTTCACGGCGCTCACCCAATGTGTAGATAATATCATTGAGTGATGCATCGCTGTCTTGCAAAAATTCATTATGTGCTTTGGCAAAGCGATGAATCCCGTGTTGATCTCTTGCACTCAATGGATAAAGTTTTAGGCCATTCTCATTTGCTGGAGGTATTGATGTTACTTCTGGCGCAACAAATTCTTGAATAACCGCGTGGGAATTGGTTCCACCGAAACCAAAGGAGTTTACCCCCGCAACGGCTAAACCTTCATGCTTAGGCCAAGGTGTAAGTTTAGTGGGGATCTCATACGGCGCGTTGGCGTAATCAATCTTAGGATTAATTGATTTTAAGTGTAAATGCGGTGGGATCTGCTTGTTTTGGATGGCTTTGACCGCTTTGAACAAACCAGCCATGCCTGCGGCTGCCTCGGTATGGCCAATATTGGTTTTTACTGAGCCAATGTAGCATTTATCGTCTTGATTACGGTTGATCCCAAGGAGTGTTCCAACTGACTTTGCTTCAATAGGGTCGCCAACAGGCGTGCCTGTGCCGTGCATTTCAATGTACTGCACTTTACCGGGGTCAATATTCGCTTTGGCATAGGTTTCTTTCATCAAGCGCAATTGGGCATCGCCGTTTGGTACCGTGATCCCTTGTGTTTTACCGTCTTGATTTACACCGGTGGCTAAGATCACCGCATGAATTGGGTCGCCATCCTTAATCGCATCATCTAAGCGCTTGAGCACAACGACGCCAGCGCCTTCAGCACGGACATAGCCGTTGGCGGAGTCGTCAAAAGCATGAGAAAAACCAGTCGGAGATAAGAAACCGCCTTTAGACTCGGATACAGTATATTGTGGTGCCAAATGTAATAGCACACCACCTGCGAGCGCCATATTACTGGCCCCGGTTTGTAGACTTTTACAGGCCATATCTAACGCGACAATGGAGGAGCTACAAGCAGTATCGATGGACATGCTGGGGCCATTAAAGTCAAAAGTATGAGAGATGCGATTAGAAAGCATCGTCATCATGACACCCGTCGCAGTGTGAGCATCAATGTTATCAAAATCTGGGTTAGTGAATTGCATAATTTTATAATCAAGCGTAAACCCACCCATAAAAACACCAACCGACTCACCTGCAAGCTCAGATGGCTTTTGCCCACCATCTTCCAACGCTTCCCAAGTTACCTCTAGCAATTTACGTTGTTGAGGGTCCATAAACTCGGCTTCACGAGGCGTGATCCCAAAAAATGCTGGATCAAACTTATCGATATCATCGATATAGCCACCCCATTTTGAGCTCAACTTGCCTTTATTCGCTTTTACAGACGAATAATGAGTATCGATATTCCATCTCGATTCTGGGGTTTCTATGATGCAATCGACACCATGTTTAATATTTTCCCAAAACAATTCAGGACTATTCGCGTGACCTGGGAAACGACAACCCATGCCAATAATTGCTATCGGTAGCGTGTCGTTTGCGGGGTGAACAGAGCGTTCATTTTCGATTGCCATAATGCATTCCTTGAAGTTATCTATTTTCTATTAATTAGCGAAGTTGCAGCAGTTCATCTTGAGCGGTTGAGTGAACATGAAGCGTAGGGTAGAGCAGGCGTTTATAGATGCCGTAGTAAAGCTGTTGAAGCTGGATTAAGTCGGATGTTGTTGTGTGTTCATCTATTTGGTGAATGGTTTTGTTCACCAGTCCGAGTTCTAGTACTGAGGTTGATATTTCAGCAATAAAGCGGCCATCGGAAGTTCCCCCTGCGGTCGATAGTTTTGGTGTGAAATGACATTGGTTGTTGATTTCATCACTGACGATAGCGAGGGATGGCGAAGGGATCTCATCATTATTTACGCAGTAATAGGGTTGGCAGGGGTTGCTGGTCGTTAATGCATAATTGAGCGTATGTTCTTCGATGGCCTCTCTTACCAGCTCGACCAATTCATATTCGTCGTATGCGGGTGTATAACGGATATTAAAATTTAGCTGACATTGGCTTGGAATGATGTTGTCAACAAAATCTCCTGAATTTACATGGGTGAATTGTAGCGTGGTCGAGTCAAAGTCATCACAGTGCTTAGGCCAATCCATCGACAATAGTGCTTGCATAATATTTTGTGCTAGATGGATGGCATTGGTCGCTTTTTGAGGGTAAGCCACATGCCCACTTTTACCATGTAAATTGACGGTAAAAGACAAAGCACCACGACGACCGACTTTCAGTGAGTCTGCAACTCGCGCTTCTGAGCTTGGCTCTCCGACCAAGGTAAAATCAAATGCGATACGCTGCTGTTTTAAAAACTGAGCGATCCGCTTGGTTCCGTGTTCAGCTTCGCCTTCCTCGTCGCTGGTGAGTAGCAACCAAAGCTCTTTTTCCGGTACTCCAAAGTCTGTTACTAAAGCCTCAATTGCGCAAAAAAAGGCGGCAATAGCGCCTTTCATATCAACAATACCTCTGGCGAAGAGACAGCCATTGTGTTCTGTTAGCTTAAAAGGGTTAAACTGCCAATCTTGCGTACTTCCGGCTGGTACGACATCGGTGTGGCCAAGAAAAGCAAACCTAGCATCGCTATTGTTACCTATGCTTGCGACTAAGTTACTCACATCACGAATGGGTAAGTGCTTGATTGAAAAGCCCAAAGTCCGCAGCTCTTGTGCTAACCACAGTTGACAACCAACGTCATCTGGTGTGACCGACTTAAATGCGACTAACTGCCTCGCGATGTCAACAACGCGGTGGCTGCTATGTTTATCCTCATCAATACCTTGAAGCTCATCATGAAGAGCTTCAACGTCCTCTAGTGCTTCAGAGACAAGTTCAAAGCAAGTGTTTGAAGAAAAGTCATTCATCTCAAAAAACCTTAATGCAGAAGTATGATAAATAGGCAATTAAAAGCTTGTTTGTACACATTTTAATTACGCTGTGTTCACAAGTTGCGTATTCAAACATCGAAATTCTTTAGATGCTAATGATTTTATTTTGACTAAATTAACCTAGGTAATTTCATTGTTGTTTTTTATGAAGTAATAAATTTGTTGTTTTTAATGTTGTTTGGCTGGGTTTTATATTTGAGTTTTATTGAATTAAGTTTGGTGTAAATGCTCTATGTACTAATATTCTGAATGTCTGAAAAATAATTCCACTTAATAATCAGTAGTGGGTTTTTATTGCTTTAGCTATGTCTTGTGTTATTCGGAATTAAAAAAGTTATGGTGTTTAGGATAATTAAATTGTGAATTTTTAAATGGTGCGAGTTTATTGTGTAAAGCAAGCTATTAAGATAAATGGAATTAACCTTTCTTATCTCTCTTTGTTATTGTTGTGATGTTTTATATGTCAATTTATTCTAATTAATGAGAGACCCAAAAGGTGTGTATTTACGTAAGTGGGCAAGATTTTTTTGTGATGATGCTTTAAGGTTGAAGTTGTTTTTATAAATTTAATGAATTTATTCTTGAGTTGTCATATTTAATGAATAAAATAGCAAACGCTATAGAGTTTTTATTCAATATTTTGATTACTGTTACAGTGTCTTGCTGTTTTTTATCTATAGCGCTGACTTAAATTAAGGATGAAAAATGAAAAAGCTAATCACCGCACTCGTTGCATTGACTGCATTGTCTGTATCTGCTCAAGAAGTAGAAGAGGCGAAAGCTCTCGTTACTCAACAAAACATTAAAATTGTTGCTATTGGCCAAAGCGGCTGGGATCCAATTTGGAGAGAGCCTACCTGTAGCATCCAAAAAACGGATGAGGATGCTGTTGGTAATGCTTACATGATCAGTCATTACGACATGTGTTTATGCCAAAACAGTAAAAAAGCGAGCTATCTAATTGAAGATACGCAAAGCAACCCTAAGCAAGCTGCGGTTATTTGTTACCTAGAGCAGTAATCTAGTCAACAGCGGCAGAGCAAAGTACTTGCACTTTACTCTGCTTTTATCACTGCTGTTTTCTTTAAGTTCAGATTAGCTAAATTAACTGACTTTTTGCTTCGGTGTGCTAAATAACCTGAGCTGCGGATAATTAATGCCTTTCTAGCAGCCAGTTTTAGCGCTAACTGCGTTGAATTCACTTCCAATAGCCAGCTATTGGTGCGTAAATCCGCCTTGTTTTCCCTAAAACTCTCTGGCTAGACAAGGAAAAACTAAGTTGTGCTTTAGCAACAATGAGTTGGAACACTCCTTATCCAAACCTCAGGTTAAATAACTTGCCTAACTTCCAATCGAACTTTACAGCGCTGACTGCCGTTAAGATTAAAACAATCCCAAGCGTTTGTAGTATCGAAATCGTGTGCTCGAATGCAATAAAATCTACAAACAGCGCCACGACCGGATAAATAAAAGAAAGAATAGCAATTAATGTGGTGCTCAGGCGTTGAAACGCGTCATACATGATCACATACATAAACCCTGTGTTGACGACGCCTAAGAATAAGATATTACCCCAGCTCGATGAAGTCTCTGGGAAGTGTGCAAAGTCAACCCAAGGCAACAAAAATAAGCCACCAAAAAAGATTTGGATCACAGCAACCACACCGGATGGCACTTGGCTTACCTTTTTCGTCATCAGCGTTGTAATGGTATACAGAAATGCAGCTCCAAGTGCTAGTAGCAGACCAAAAACGGCTTGGTTACTCTCTTGTGCAAAAATCACCGCGACTATTTCTTGATACGGGATCCCAACAACCAACCATAATCCCACCACGGCGATGGCCAACCATAAAAGGATTGCCTTACTTGGATACTGACGATAAAGCACCGCGCTTAATAATACCAACATCAAAGGTTGTAGATGGTATGCGATGATTGAAATTGAAAAAGGAATATAGTCAAACGAGGCGAATAATAGCACCCAGTTTCCGACCAGCGCGATACCGCCGAGCAAGATGGTCATAAACACGGGACCTTTAAATACCTCTTTTGTCAGTTGCTTTGTCACTAGCACGTATCCGAGAAGGCATAACGCGCCAATAACACAACGTAAAAATACCACGTTCCAATAGGATTGTTCTGCACTGACGACAAAGTATCCTATGGTGCCAGATAGCACCATAGCTATTATCATCTCTATTGAACCTTTCTCTTTATCTGAGCCAAACATTGTTCACACCTTGTTATATTCAATTCTATACTTGCATATTACTTAGGGTTTGCCGTATTACTAATAGACAATAAAAGGCTAATTTTTCTAATTTCCTAAAAATGAAAGGCAAAAATGCGAAAACTAATTAATAATGAAAAATGGTCACTTGACGCGATAGATAGCAAGCTTATAGCGCTGTTAGAAAACAACAGCCGAGTGTCTGTTGCTGAAATGGCCCGGGCTGTGAATATGTCTTCACCGAGTGTGAATGAGCGCATGAAACGTATGGAAGAGTATGGGGTAATTCATAAATACAGTATTGAATTAGACCCAGAAAGCTTTGATTACCCGCTGACGGCGATTGTGCGTATTCGTCAACATCCCGGTAAACTAAAACAACTTGAAACGATGATCCAAAGCATTCCTGAAGTGATTGAATGTGACAAAGTGACGGGAGAGGATTGTTTTTATGTGAGGCTGTGTTTTGAGAGTATGCCTAAGCTAGACGAAATTCTGGATAAAGTCTCGACGCTGGGTGATACCCACACATCGGTGGTGAAATCAACAATAGTCAAACGCAGAAACGTGCCATATCAGATCCGCAAAAGGTAATCGTTAAGTATGGCGAGCAGTAAAGTTTTGACGGGATCAGCAAGGCGCAGCTAAACGTCAACAAATTTATAGTTTGTCACACTTTTTATAGCAATCCTGCCATCAATCTGGTTTTGAGTATGTTAGTATCCGTGCAGCAGTTTTTTACGAGATAGATTATGTTTCAACCAGTTAGCCTCTTTGTTGGGTTAAGATATAGCCGTGCTGCGAAAGGCAATGCATTTATATCGTTTATCTCATTTTTCTCAATTGCGGGTATCGCCCTTGGCTTAATGAGTTTGATCACCGTCAGCTCAGTGATGAATGGCTTTGAGCAAACCTTAAAAGCCGCAATGCTTGATTTGATCCCGCATGTGCAAATTAAGGAAAATGAGCAACTTGATCAAAATAAATTACAAGCCATTGAAAATCATCCATTGGTTAAGCAAGTTTCGCCATATGTTGCAAGTGACGTAATTCTACAAACCAATCAAGATTTGGTGGGCGTGCAACTTCAAGGGCTATTTCAAGGGTATGAAACTGCGTTGTATGACGCCATACGTGCCGGCAGTTTAACTCGATTGTACGAGCAAAAATACCAAGTGGCCCTGAGTCGCTATTTAGCCAATAAACTTGGCGTAAGCGTTGGTCAACAACTCCGCGTGATCATGCCGGAATTCACCACATACACACCGCTTGGCCGCACACCGACGCAGCGCTTATTCACCGTTGCCGCTATATATGATGGCCAGAGCGAAGCTGACACTTATTTGGCATTTGCCGACGGGAAGAGTTTACAGCGGTTAATGCGCAAGAAGCCAGAGCAATACGACCTTAACATTCATTTATATGATGCTTTTAGCCTGCCTGATTTTTATCAGCAAGCGGACAGCTTGTTACAAGGGCTCGAGACACAGGATTGGCAAACTCAGCAAGGCACATTGTTTGCGGCGGTTGCAATGGAAAAGCGCATTATGTCGCTATTACTTGGCCTTATTGTGATAGTGGCTGTATTTAATATCATTTCAGCGCTATCTATGATGGTGAGTGAAAAGCAAGGGGAAGTGGCTATTTTGCAAACGCTCGGCTTTACACCACAAATGATAGCAAAAGTGTTTATGGCGCAAGGGATGTATAACGGCATTTTTGGCACACTCATTGGTGTTGCTGGTGGATTATTGCTTTCGAACAATATTAATGAGGTGCTCCACCTCGCAGGCCTTCAGTTGCTTGGTGGCGCTGAACTTCCGGTCAAAATAGAACTAACAGATTTAACGATTATGGCAGTGGGCAGTATATTGCTAAGCTTTTTAGCAACCTTGTATCCAGCTAAACGCGCGTCGAGTGTGCTGCCAGCAGAGGTATTAAGATATGAGTGATTTAGTCATTGACTGCCAAGATTTGGTCAAAAGCTACCAAGATGGTAAAGCCGAAGTAACGGTACTAAAAGGCGTTGATTTATCTGTAACCCAAGGTGAGATGCTTGCCATTGTAGGTAGCTCGGGTTCAGGTAAAAGTACTTTACTGCATATTCTCGGTACCTTGGATAAAGCATCCACCGGCAGTGTAAAAATCAAAGGTGTGGAAGTTGGCAAGCTGTCACGTAAAAAGCAGGCGGAATTTAGAAATAAGCATTTGGGTTTTATCTATCAGTTTCATCATTTGTTGATGGAATTTAGCGCGGTTGAAAACGTGGCGATGCCGTTATTAATTGCCGGTAATAAAGCAAAACAAGCCCGTGAAAAAGCATTACATATGCTCGATAAAGTGGGCTTGAGTCATCGTGCTGATCATAAGCCTTCAGAGCTTTCTGGGGGGGAGAGACAGCGTGTTGCGATAGCAAGAGCACTAGTGACTGAACCTGATCTGGTGCTAGCTGATGAACCAACTGGCAATCTTGATAAGCATAATGCCCTGAGAATTTATGACTTGCTGGCCGAACTCAATCAGCAGCTAAAAACCAGCTTTGTTGTTGTAACACACGACTTAGAGTTGGCAGATAAGCTTGGTCGTGCAGTACAACTGGACGATGGCAAAGTAGGTGTGTATCAGCATGCTTAGTTATTTTTTAAGCAAACGCTTTAGAGAGTCTAAACGTCAGCTTGGCTTTATTGGTTTTTTGACCCGTGCTTCTACGCTAGGTGTAATGCTGGGTATGGCTGTATTGATAGTCGCACTTTCTGTGATTAATGGTTTTGAAGAACAATTAGAGCAGCGCCTGTTGTCGGTGGTGCCGCAAGTGAGTTATCAAGCACCTTACGACCCTATTCAAGCGTGGCAGCAAAAAGTAGGGATCTTGGAGGGTCAGCGTGGCGTCGTAAGCGCGACGGCTGAAATTAACTTAACAGCCATGCTGCAATACAAAGGCACCTTAAAAGCGGCGCAGTTAAAAGGGATCGCACCGAATAGGCATCATACGGTGTCGAGCATAGGTGATTTTATAAAAGGCGCTGAATTAAAAGCATTAAAACCGGGTGAAGTGATCATCGGCAAAGGGATAGCTGACAAGCTTGGCGTCGTGGCTGGCAATAATATTCAACTCTTGGTTGCTAACAAACATTCGGATAATCCACTCGCTGCGCCAAAGCGATTAACAGCGACGGTGGTGGGGCTTATCGATATGGGTGGGCCACTTGACCAAACATTAGCCTTAGTGCCGCTTAATGCACTGCAAGAAGCGATGGATTTTAGAGAAGACCAAGTAACGGACTTGCGTGCCAAGGTGAGTGATGTGTTTCAGGCACAGCAAATTGCGACATCAGCGGGTAGGGCATTACCTGATTTAGTGTACGTATCATCTTGGTTTCGAACGCAAGGTGGACTGTATCAAGATATTCAGATGGTGCGCACTATCGTCTATCTCGTGGTATTTCTGATCATCGCTGTAGCGAGCTTTAATATCGTCTCTTCTATGGTGATGGAAGTAAAAGAAAAGCGGGCGGATATTGCCATTTTGAAAACCATGGGGGCACAGGACCGTACAATTTTCTCGACTTTTGCGCTACAAGGTGTGACATATGCAGGGATTGGTGCACTGTTAGGCACTGGGATCGGCATTTTTATTGCTATTAATATTCCCGATATTTTTAAAGCCTGGATCAATATGAGTGATAACAATCCGCTTGAAGGCGTCTACTTTATTGAATACTTACCGAGCAAAATTATTTGGACAGACATTTATATCAGTTTGGTCACGACTTTTGTTATGGCAGTCGTCGCAAGCTTATATCCCGCTTGGCAAGCCACCAAAACGGATCCTGCCAAAGTACTGGGAAATGGGTAACAATATAAAATCGTAGGTCGGCCTTTAGGCCGACATCTAATGGGCCGACATCTATGGCCTGACATATCTACAGGCCGATACGCCCATTCATCATTGCATGGCCTTATCTCATTTGCCATGACACACGCACCGTAGGTCGGCCTTTAGGTCGACATATTTAGGCCGATCTCCAATGGGCCGACACCCATAGGTCGAAAACTTGCGAATTACAAACTTTGAGCGTAATGGTAAAGCGCTTTTAAGATCTGCATATTGCGCTCATTACCTTCATTTTCGGCGACTAAGTTTTCAAGCTCCAGCATAAAATCTTCGGCTGAAATTGAAGGGTTATCTTCATTATGCATCAACTTGTTTTGGCAATATTTACGCCATTTATCAAGCTCTACAGGTGAGAGCGACTGCGGCCAGTTTCTTGCCCGATAGCGAAACAACAAAGTGTTAAATTTACTGTCTTCAAAATCCAGTTCAATGGTTGCCAGCTCTTCGGGCGATGCATTGCGAATGATTGCAAATTTGGCTTTATCGGCCTTGCTGGTGAAACCATCGTAGAGTTGATAATCCGGATTACTTGGTTTCTCGAATCCCTTTTCATCGCTAAAGATTTCCGCAACCTTATCCCTTAGCTCTGGACGTGCTTTAAGATACTTTAAATTTTCCAGGCATTGCTCGCGGTCAATTCCAAGCCTTGCTGCGTTTTCGGGCAAGAGGGTCTTAGCTGGTGCTACCAGCGGGCATTTATTGATATGTACTAGTTTTAATCCAACCGGTAGCTCATCATCACCCAATTCACTGCGTTTTGTATAAAGCCGTTGTTTGAGTGCCTCAACGTCAAGGTCATTCAATACCTCCGGCGACTGTGTTAAGTCAAAGCAGATCACGGCATTGCTATTGACCGGGTGAAAACTCATCGGGGCAATCCAAGTGGTGCAACCTTGTTGCGCTGGAAACATAGAAGAAACGTGTACTAAAGGCTGCATATTGAAAACATCGATTAGGCTCGACACCGCTTTTTTATGTCTGTGATTAAAGTAGAACTCATACAGTTTTGGCTGTTTGGTTTTAATCAGTTTTGCCAGCGCAATCGTTGCGGTAACATCACTCAATGCATCGTGCGCGGCGCCGTGCTCAATGCCATTGGCGACGGTTAAGTGTTCCAGTTTAAAACTAGGGTTACCATCTTCACGGGTTGGCCATTCAATTCCTTCAGGGCGAAGCGCATAGCAGGCTCTAACTAGATCTATGATATCCCAGCGGCTATTGCCATTTTGCCATTCACGTTCATAGGGGTCATAAAAATTACGATAAAGGCTATAACGGGTTAGCTCATCATCAAACCGAATACTGTTATATCCAGCAACGCAGGTTTGCGGTTTGGCAAATTCCGCGTGGATTTTTGCCATAAACTCGGCCTCGGTCAGGCCTTTTTTTAGTGCTAACTGTGGTGTGATCCCTGTGACCAAACAGGCTTGAGGGTGCGGGAGATAGTCGGGCGCTGGTTGACAATACTCAATCAGTGGCTCACCAATAATATTGAGATCCAGATCCGTTCTGATCCCAGCAAACTGGCTTGGCCTGTCTTTTTGCGGCGTCGCACCCCAACTCTCGTAGTCGTGCCAATAGATAGTGGGTGTATTCTGGTCGTTTCCTGATGTTTCTGATTGGCTCTTATTTGTCATAAAATCAATGGCTTATTGCTGTTTTTGTTTTCTCTTCGTTTTTCCATGTTTCTTGCAATTATGCACAAGTGTGTATATAAGTGTGTATATCAAAACTACCAAGTGTGTATATCGTGGTAACTATGGCAATAACAGACGCGAAGCTGCGAAAGCTAGTAAACAAGAAAAAAGATCCTATCGTATTATCGCATAGAGACGGACTAAGAGTAAGACGTAATAGCAACGGAACGGTAGCCTGGCAATATCGCTTTAGGTACCTTAGAAGTCAGCAGATTGTCACGATTGGTTATTACCCAGACTTATCTGTAAAAGACGCACAAGATTTAGTGTCACTCTTAAAAGCTTGGATTGCGGCAGGGGAAGATCCGCGAGTAAAACTTAAAGAACGTAGGCAAGGAGATGTAGCTAGACGGACACCAGCTCAGATAACCGCAGCATGGTTTGACGCTGAGAAATCTAAATTCAAAGAAAAGACGCAAATATTATACGCAAACAACATCAATAAATGGATCTTGCCGCACCTAACAGAAAAACCTGCGGAAGACATGTCACCTGTAGACTGGCACAAGTTTTTTGATTTTGTAAGAAGTGAAGGCTCAGCCAAGCTAGCGCCGATCATTTTAATACGATTAAAGTCCGCAATAAGGTGGGCTGCTATGCGTGGCGAAATACCCAATAACAATCCTATTTTAGATCTAAAGACTAAGCATGTTGGTGAGCCAAGTACTCAAGGGCAACGCTGGCTAACATTTAAAGAGATTGCATTACTCTGGCGCCAAATAGAGCAGTCGAAAGCAACGCCTACAACCAAAGCATGTTTACAAGCTATATTTATTACCGGAGCAAGGCAGTCAGAGGTGAGATTAATGCGATGGGAACACATCGACTTAGAGAATGCAACTTGGACAGTTCCCCCTGAAAACTCCAAGACGAATAAAGCAATTAGAAGACCGCTCACAAAAAAGCTACTATCAATAATAAACAATCAAGGTCTAGTCTATGGCCGCCAAGGAGTTGTGTTCCCTGGTGCAAACCTTTCAAAATCAACCACAGTCCATTCAATTAACCAATTCTGTGACAGAATGTGGAATCACCTAAACACAAAATATAAAATACCGAAGTTTGTGCCTCACGATGCACGGCGATCGTTAAGTACGCTATTAAGTGAGCAAGGCGTTTTGCCGCATGTAACTGAAAAAATGCTGGGGCATGCAATGCGTGGTGTAATGGCCGTATATAACAAGCATGACTACATCAATGATCAGCGAGAAGCATACGAACTCTATTGGCAATGTATAGAACAAGAGATAAATAAGTTGTAGTGGGGCGTATACTTAGCTACTGGAAAGTGATAGTCCGAAAAGAAAATGTTAGATGTCACCGCAAAAGATCTAGGCGGTTGTATGGATAACTTTAATTAGTCTGTAGGCTGGTTTTTTAGGTATCGCAACGTAGAGCGCCTTAAATAAGGCACTCTACAATCTGGTCTATTCGCTCTTGATTAAATTCATCAAAGTCTATCATGTTGCCCATAGCAATAAGTTGCTCTTTTGTTGGGTATCGTAGCGTTCTTAAGTCGGTTGCGTTGACTTGAGTATGACCATTCATTTGACGAAAATACCTATCGACCAAAGTGCTATTCAAGAACACCCAAAGGCCTTTCGCCAAATCATCCTCTAACGGTTTTCCCATTGCATGGAAGTAATTGGTCTTGTTTTCAAAGCCAACGACATCTACATCAGCCAAATCAGCAGTATATATAGATGCAACAATTCTACGCTTTTCCTCTTTTGCTGTGAGCCTACGAGTTAGAACATAAGTTCCATTTTTAACCATTAAGTTTGATGTGCTTTGGTTATTTAATAGTGCGTTAGGCTTTTTGGCGTTTTCAATAGGCCATTTGATGGCACATTTTTGTAAATGTTGAGGAAAAATCAACGGAACAGAACCATCAACAAAGTTTGCACATAGATTCTCCTTAGTACGAAAATCTACAACTTTACCAGTGCTTGCTTGAATACCGAGGTCTTCTAGGGAACAAGGTAGCCCTCCAGCTTTGGTAGCAACATTCTGTTCCTCTGCATCTGTAATGATATGAATGAAGCGATCTGGGTTGTTTTTATTTACTACTTTATTAAAAGGCACTTCATAAACTAGGGGGGCAGGGTCTTCAGCGCAAGAGCTAGAAGTGACTTTAACAATTTCTCTTTGAGGCTCACCCTTTGTAAGATGATAGACCACGTTCTCCTGGAGTACTTTATCCGCTTTAAACGCAGACTTTCGGCTGTTAAAAACGTGAATCTTATTGAGTGAACAAGTATCTAGTAATAGTTTACGAAAGTCATTAAAGTAAGGACCATTACAGAATGAGCGCGGAGTAATAGCGACAAGTTCCCCACCGTCTTCTAAAAGCTTTATTGATAGCCCAACAAATGCGGAATAAAGGTTTCCGGTTTCAAAACCTACCGTTCGAAGTGCTGCACGTTCTTCGCTGCTAGTGGCAATTTTCAAATAAGGAGGGTTTAGGATTGCTCTGTTAAACTTTGGCTTATACGTGTCTTCAAGAAGGTGCTCTACGGCATGCAGAATAAAGTCCTCTTCAAATAGCATCTGCTCCCATCTTACATCATTAGTCGCGCAAACATTTGAACACTGCTCTAATGTATCAGATAAGTAATGGTTCATTATGCCTGATAGCTCAAAACATGTTGATTCAATACTGGTAGCATGGTTTTTTGCACGCTCAACAAAAGCAGCAGTCAATGAGCCAACCCCTGCACCCGCATCAAGTAGTCGGATCTCACCTCTAACATCTTCAAACATATCAGCAAGAAGCTTGGCCACTGAAGACGATGACATAAACTGACCAAGCTTCCCCCTCAGTTTTTCATCAAGTTTCCCATTTGCTTCGATGCGATTGACATCTGCAATGTCGTTCAAGTTTGGAAAGAGGCTTTTTGCTAGGTCTGTCATTTTTCGTAGTTCGGTTTTTAACTTTTCAGCCTTGTAGTATCGCAAAAATGACTAACAAAAGGAAGAAATGGACTTAAACATAGGTTACATTGTTAACCATGATACTTGAACTATCTGAAAACTAATAAGATGAAAGAAAAAAAGTTAGAACAGGCCAAACAAATTCTTAAAGCTCTGGGTTTACCTAAACAGCAATATAACGATAGGTCTGCTTGGGTCTTTTTAGCACTTGCTAATATTAAACCTGATGATGATTGGAGTGTCGCTACTGCGCCATTGTTACCAACTGTCAGTATAATGGACTTCATAAGAAGTGAGTATGGTAAAGATTATAAACCAAACTCAAGGGAAACAGTTAGGCGACAGACACTGCACCAATTTGATCAGGCACAGATTGTTGATAGAAATCGAGATAACCCAGCAAGGTCAACAAATAGCAAAGATAACAACTACTCGCTTAATCAACCTATTATTGACATTCTTCATGCTTACCCGAGCGGTAACTGGAAGGAGCTCGTTGAGAAGTTCCTTGACGACGTTCCTACCCTCCAAGCAATGTATGAACGAACCATCAATAAAGAGAAAATTCCTGTTAACTTACCAAACGGGGGGGAAGTCAAACTCTCACCTGGTGCTCATAATCAACTGCATGCTGATGTAATACATGAATTCTGCCCCAGATTTGTTGGTGAAGGGGGTAAAGTTCTTTATATTGGCGATACGGCAAGTAGCCGCAATGAAGGCGGTAAGCATATGGTTTTAGAAGCTCAATATCTGGAGTCGTTGAATGTTCCTCCTATGTCGCATGATAAACTTCCTGACGTTGTCGTTTATGATGAGAAACGTAAGTGGCTATTCCTAATCGAAGCTGTAACAAGTCATGGGCCGGTTAGTCCAAAGCGATGGATTGAGCTAGAAGAGGCTTTGAAAGATTGCTCGGTTGGGCGGGTTTATGTTACGGCTTTTCCTCATAGAACCGAATTTAGAAAAAACGCAGCTGATATTGCATGGGAAACAGAGGTTTGGATTGCTGATAATCCAGATCACATGATTCATTTTAATGGTGACAGGTTCCTTGGGCCACATAGTGCTAAACCAGAGACTAATTGATATATAGACTAACGATGCTTTATGGCCTTTTTGAAAATTTTGATTACCGAAAATAATGAACTAACTCCCTTGAACAGTGGAAAGTAACATTCCTTGAACTAGTATTATGGTGAGCGCACTGGAGTGCGTTCTCCAACCCAAGGATGAATGATGAAATACTTACAAAATCTACTTTCCCTAGTCAGTAAATCTAGCGGTACTTCACTTTTGCCTAACCAAGAGTACGCATTTTTAATTCAACAAACAGAGAAGCGGCCAATCGCCATAATTTTATTGGCGTTAAGAACGGGTGTGCCTTGTAAAAAGTTGGTACAAATTGCCAAGCGGTATCCATACAAATTTAAGCTTGCTAGATATATGGGCTTAAATGCATTGGTTCGTATTGATGGATATAAGGCTAGGCGATAGATATTCATTTCTATTTACCGAGTAATGCAATTAAGATGAGTGTGGCTACAGCTAAAATCACACTGTTTTTTTAAACAGTGTTTGGCTTGTAGCCCGCCTATTGATTGCGATAAACTAACTTTGCTTGTTGTCATACAGTGTTAATTATATTAACATTGCGTGAACAAGTGTAAGGATTAATCAACTTTAATAAATAAGGATTTAAAAATGAACTCCAAATCACTTGATGTAAAAGAATTGAAAGGCATAACAGGTGGTAATGGTGGCGGTGGCGGCGGCATAGTGCCGCCAAGCTACACTAATCAAAGCACAATAACGCGCGCAGAAATCGCTAAGGTTGCTGAGTCGAAATTGGTTATAGATCAATCGATGCTCTCAAAAGTAACGGGTGGTAATGGTGGTGGTGGTGATGGCATTGAGCCGCCAAAAGTTGAGAGACAAAATTATACTGCTGCTAGTTATGGTAGTGATGGAGGCGGCGGTATAGAACCGCCAAAGTTTTAAGCTAGCCTACCGTAGCATTTGATAAAGAAGTTTAAGGAAAAGCATGACAGACTTTTTTGTGATCACAGGGGGAGCAATTAGAGTTTTAGAAATCCTAATTGTTTTATACCTACTATTTAAATTTAAAAATAGAAAGTGGAGCTTGTTTTTTGGCGGAAAAAGTAGCCTAAAAACTATTCAGGATCACGAATTGCACTCATGCTTTTTGTCTGCACTAACAGTGATGGTATTTCACTTTATCAGCTCCAATTTGGCGCAACATATAGTCACAATTGAAGGAATGGAGAAACTAGAGCTTAGGCAGTTTTTCTATTTTAGTATGTTCACCTGTTCGATGTTATTTGCTTTTACTCTCTTTGGGCTCCATAAGATAAGAGGTTGTAGCTTTTCACCAACGGCTAGGAGATGTTTGTACATTACATTTTTAATGACCTCGTTGCAGTTAATGCAGTTTGTATCAAGAGGAATGTTGGACTCAGATCTGTTATCTCCACTCTATAAGTATGGCGTTGTCGTACTTAATCTAATGACATTAACAGTTGTTGCTGTTTATCCAATTAGTAAATTGGCAAATCTAAAAAGAATTAAGGAAGTATAAAATGGAATTGCTAGTAGCAATGTTAATTTGCAAAGTGTTCTTGATTTTTGGCACAGCCTTAACGTTAGCAGAAGGGCATGGTAATCAAGGTATTGAACAAAAAGCAGGACTGCATGTTGGCTTGTTGCTAGAAACGCTTGAGGAGAAAGTAGAGCCAGAAAGTATAGCTTTTACCTCACATAACATCCTACTTGAAGTACACGACGCTATTACAGAACCTAACAAATTACTTTCTTACGAAAAAACAGTTGTGGCACATCATAAAGTAAAGAATTACGTGTTGACCACGGCTGGTAAGCCGATTGAGCTACGGCCTAAAGTAGAACGGCCAATGCTTAAAGCTGTTAAATAGAACCGCCTCAATTGTATAGCTTAGCCACGAACGGTGACCAAAGCTATGTGTACGAGTTAGTAGCTCGGTAGCTGCTTCAAATCAATTAGTAAACCCGCTTAATAGCTCAGGCTAGCGGCCTCTGGACGCGTAAAAAATATAATTTGCTTATTAAGGCAAATTAGGTGTAATGAAGATATAATAAGCGCTGAGCGATGCAGGGAAAGCTTACATAATACTGGCTAAACTGATTACACTTGCTAGGAAAGTGAGAGCCTCCAAAAAGCAAATTCCCATAGCATAAACAACACCAACTCTGTCACACCGAGCGGGTAGCAGCTCAGTCCAACAAGCGATTATGCAACACAAACTGCATGTCGCATAAATACTAAAATGTTATGAGCTTGTGAGTCGAGTCGTGAGCGTGAATACTTCATTTTCAAAGGATTTAACAATGAGTGAAATTACAAGACCTGTAGCACTAACTATCTATGCAAAATTATTTAAGAATCCTGCGGCTATTATATTTCTAATTCTCTTTATGCTTATCTATACCATTATTTTTTCAGTCGCCACTTCAGATAAGAGTATTGATATTTTGGAGTTGGTCAAAGCGGCACCATTTGCTGTATCAGCGGTTGTGTTAGGTGTTTTTTCGATTATTTTCTGGGCGCTGAATTATATTGGTAAGGCACAGAAGTTCGAGTTGACGATCAAAGAAGCAGAAGAGCTATTTCGTATTCGCAAACGATTGATTGATGAGATTTTTGACGAGCCTTCTCCACAACCAACTGTTGAACTTTCTGCTTTGAAAGCACACCTTTTGCTTGCTGGAGGTGATCTAAATGCGGAGCCCGAGACTCCTTCAACGAAACTAGGGTTTGAGTACTCTGATGCAGTTAAGGCTCTGTTAAAACGTTCATAAAAAACCAATTAAGGGCGGACTAAAGAAGCTTGGCTTAGTTCGTACATCGCTAATTATAGATAAGTTTTTTAGCCGCTTACTGCGGCGTTATATCTCTGTACTGAGCTTCTAAAATGGAGAGTATTATGTGTACTTATTGTGCCTTATGTAAAAAAGAGGCTGAACTTCAATCTAGTCATATCGTTTCTAAATTTCTTTATCGCTTTATGAGAAAGTATCAAGACAAAATAAACGATGTAAAAGGCATAATTACAATTGATGCTAAATCAAAAAATATCGATGTAACTCAGCGTCAATGGCAGAAAAAATTGCTTTGTTCAAATTGTGAAGAACGTCTATCTAAAAATGAAAACAAAATGGCTTCTTTGATGCGTGAAATATACTCGATGGATGATGAAGGCTTGAAATTATGCTTTTACTACGCGAAAATTTCTGCCTTAAAAAACAAAATCCCTAGTCATTTTAGTGATTCTGATATTAATGATTTAATATCTAGTTTCTTTTTTGATAAAGAAAAAGCAGCTGTACTGAAGTACTTTTCATTATCAATTTTATTGAGGCATCTTTATGTTATTGAAAGTAATTTAGATTCTTTGGTGATAAATAAAATAGAACGTTATATATTAGGTGAATCTAACTTTAATTTTAAGTTGATTGTTAAAGTTAATTCTGGTAAACAACGTTGGGCAATGTTTACTTCCGTTATTTTTTTAGATGAAAATGATAAGTTTAAACATTACAATTTTATGCTGCCTAACATGTGGTTCCATATAATAATTGACGATGATGAATATAATAATGAGAAGAATGACGAAGTTGTAATAACGCCTTGTGATTTTTTTAAAGACGAAATCATAATTAAAATTATGAAACATTTTCACAATGGCAATGCTGTAAGCGATAAAGCAAAGAGTGCTTTAAAGAATTAACAAGGCACTTAAACCGAACTAAAACAGTGGGTTACGGATCGCATCACGACACATCTTAACCCACTATTTTAGTCCACTTAGTGCGGCATAAAATGCTCGCTCCACCATCAACCAGAAGGAATAAGATTTATGGAAGCATCTGAATCTCAAGCTGTAAAAGCAGCCATAGTTGGCTCTGCTCCGGAAAGGCGGGAGGAACTAGAGAAACTGTGGGAAGAGCATTCACCTCAGGTAAATCAAGCCTCTGATAAAGAAGGGTTTACCCTTGAGGCAGGTTCATTTGGATTGATACTATTTGACTATAAAACAATGTGTAATTTGTGGCTTTTCGGGTTTTCTACACAAGAGGCTTTTAATCTATTTCTTCCGTATTTGTATCTATCTCAAATTACAAAAATTCCATTTAATCCGCACATACTAACTGAGGACGATTCAAAATCCTCTCATGCATTACGCATAGATGAGATCATTAGAGCTATTCGAGCGCTCAAAGAAGCTGGTTCAATAGAAAATATAAATTGGCCTAGCAGTGTACCTAAACCTGATTCAGGCAAACCATCTGATCTTAATGGGAGCATGGCTTTCGACTTGCTATGCATGGTCGCCGCATACTGCTTTTTGCACGAATTTAGGCATGTTCAAATTCGAAATGAAGGAAAAGTCTTAGATATCCATGAAGAGGAATTTGAGTGCGATAGTTATGCTAGAGATTTCCTGTTGGGAAAAATTGACGAGTATTCAAATACTACAGGATACGACAAAGACCTTCTAATTAATAAAAGAAGTATGGCTATGGCGCTTGCATCAGTACTTCTTTATGTAGTTACCCCGGAAGCATACTGGAATGGCTCATTAACTCATCCTGCCATCAGTGAACGAATTAAAAATATATCCAGCGCCTTAGAGGTTAAAGATGATGACTATTTTTGGACTTATCTATCATGTGCTTTGATATCTGTCGTTAGAATCGATGGCATTAAAATTCAAAATATGGTTATTGTAGATCAAAAGAGCTATGCGCTATTTCTAATTCAGAGCATAGAAAAGCATTTAAAAAGTCAAAGCACTCGGACGCAGTAAACTGCGCCGGTGTTTGAGGCGTTATAGCAGTTAGGTTTAAGATATTGAGTTTCTGTTGAGCAGCCAAGTCTGGCACATATGCAACTTTCAGATTTGAATAAGTCCTAACAATCAAATCTGAAAGATCAAGTTAAAACTTATTCAACTAAAAAACCCGCTTTAAGCGGGCTTTTTTATGCTGTTTTACTTGTATTTTCTTCGTCTGCATACCTTGCGGCTAGCAAGGGTTTAACGTCTTTTAGAATTAACTTTCCACAATCATCAAAGTCGACCTGCTTTTCAACGTTAGGTTTAAACCAATCTAAATGACAGAACATTAAAAGTGATTGGGAAACTGTCTCTACGAATTTTTCTTCAAATTGTTCCGTGGTTATCGTATTTGCTAATTCAATTTTGTCGCTTGGTGAATATTGCCCAGCTTCAGGCTTCGTATCGCCAGTAATAAGCCAGAGGGCATACTTCTTAAACTCAGGGTGATTAGCAATGGTTAATAAAGGTTGTGAGCCAACCTCAGAGTGGCCACCTTCATATTTTTTATATGAGCTTACGCTGATACCAACCAGCTCAGCAAACTTGGGCTGACTCAAGCCTGTTGTATTACGGATTAATCGAAACTTTTCGCCAATAGTATTTGACATATATCCACCTGTGGATCTATATTATTCCTAGTGCGTCCTTTTAAGGGTTTGACTGGGTCCTTATTAGGTCGCTTTTAGTTTTTATTAATAAAATCAAAGTATCTATAAACAAGATTAGCACATGCGAGTTACTAAAAGGAACCATGCAAGGTGCTAACAATAGTTTCGAGGTGATCTATGGAAGATGCAAAGTTTAGGACAAATCTGCTTGGTGAAGTTGTTGGCCCAAAAGAGGTGTTCTTAAAAAGACAGCAGGTGCAGGAAAAGTGCGCTATGTCGCGCTCAAATATTTACAAGTTGATGGGAGAAGGAAAGTTTCCACTACCGCAGAAGGTATCTCACCGATGCACTGTCTGGCTAGCAAGCGATATTGATATTTGGCGTTCGATGACTACAGAGTCGTTTTTCGCTAGATATGGAAAACAAATACTTGAAGCCAAGGAGCAAGCAGCATGAATACTCAAGCTATAACTCAGTTAAATATCTCTCCGGATGCACAAGCCATTCTTATGACATTGCTTAACGAGAACGTACAGCTTAAGCAGCAACTAGCTCAACAGGAGTCTGAGCTGAAAGACGAACTATTACCCACAATAGATGCAATGAAGCTCCTTGGGTGTGGCCGCAAAAAATTTTGGGAACTTGCAAAAAAAGATGGATTTCCACCGGCTATTCCATTTGGTAGATCAAATCATTATCGACGTGCCCAACTTATAAAATTTAGAGACAACTACATAGAAAGTAAGGAGGCTTAACATGGCAAATGCAGAGCCTCAGGGCTTACTCGAAATACGAGCAATGATTGGCGACCACCGTAAAAAGCCTGGTTACATCTTTACAAACGTACTTAGCCAAAAGCAACGCCAACTGGTGCTGTTTACAGCAGGGTTCAGCCGTTTAGACCTAGATAAGCACTGGAATGATATGACACTAGACGAGCGCGACAAAGTGCGTAATGGCTTGATGTTCTTGAACAACATTGTGATTGAATTTATCGACGCGAACGCCATGCAGCCAGAGTGTTTTTATCACGGCGCTAAGCCAAATACGCCACGCTACAGTGCCGACAGCGTAGTCACACCAATTAACCAACATTAGGAGTGATTATGCGTGTAACTATACCAGCGGCAAAAGCACCAGTTAGAACCTTTATGTCTACGCCTAGGCAGTTAGGCAGACTAAACCGTTTGTACCAAGAGCAGCTAGAGCTTAATACCAAGCTAACCCGTGCGATTGAACAAACCATTGGTTGGGTTGAGTCTACTGGCGGTTGTGACGAGTCTATCCGTATGCTGCGCTTAGCATTAGGTGAGGTGAAATCATGAGCTCAACAGGCCGCGGATATACACGTCATGAAGATGACTATTACGTTACGCCACATTGGATGATCAACGACTTTTTGCATGCGTTTGAGCAAGACGGAATTAGCGACTTTGAATCGTACAATCAAATTCTAGACCCAAGTGCAGGCGGGTGTGAAAAGTACGAAATGAGTTACCCAGCGGTGCTAGCTCAACACGGCCTTGTAGCCGAGAGTTGGGATATTAGAACTGACTCTCGCGCAGAGCGTAAGGGGGTTGATTTTTTAAAGCAACCTGCTGGGCCCGAATATAACCAGTACGACATAATCATCACTAATCCACCTTTTAGGCTCTCACAAGAGTTTGTTTATCAATCATTAAAAATGGTTAGAGATGGCGGTGTGGTTATCATGTTGCAGCGCCTCAATTGGTTAGGAAGTATAAAGCGAAAACCCATGTGGCAATCTGTGCCGCTTGCCTCGGTATATGTGCATAGCAAACGTGGTGCTTTTAACCCTGAAAAACCAAATAAAACTGACTCCATCGAATACGCCCACTTTGTATTTTGCAAGGGGTTTAGGCTCCCAGCAGAGCTAGCCGTTATCTAATTTAATTACCCAAAGGAATAGTAAAATGCACCCTATCAAAGACCAAGATCTATCTAAAATACAGCGCCTAATCAGAAATATTGTTCATCACGCGGTTGAACAGGCCAATTTTACAATCCGTTTGCTCAATCAAAGAAGCACAGTGCATATGCTAATGCAGTGCGAAGACACGCTAACTGATTTACTCCCAATCATTGAAATGATCAGTGAAGAGCATGCCGAATTTTCTCCCATCTACGACCAAATGAAAACAGCGCTAAACGCAGCCCAAATGGGTGGAGAGCCGAAACCAATTGAACAAGTAGAGGAAGCAATATGAACCACGTAATGCTTGATTTAGAGACTATGGGGCAGGGCAGTAACGCTGCAATAGATGCAATTAGGCCAAATATGTATCAGCAATTTATAAAGCACTAGCCGGTTAAATTCAAATTCCAACTTCTCCAAGTTGTATGGGGCGAAAGCCCCTTTTTAAGGGAACATGCCAGTGAGCTTATGGCCAATAAAAACATTTGAGGTTTGCAAAGCTGTAGTAACCATCACAAAGCAAGTAAAGGATAATGCGCATAGAGCGACATTGTTAAAAGGCTTGCAGCGATTTACCGTTTATATCCAGTATAAACTCGCCAAACAATACATCTCTAAAATAACACCTGAGCCAGAAGCTTGGTATCAAGACGAGCCTACAAACCCAAGCGAACCTGCTAACGCTTGGTTTTGTAACGTGCTTGCAACTACACCTCATAGAATAGATTTAACCAGTTTAGGTTTGAGCAAACAGGCAGTTGCGGCCTTAAATAAAGTACACAACAACCGCCACCATAATTATATTGCTGCCGACATAGTAGCCAGCAAGCGTGCCAGAAGTATTCAGGCGAGTTTTGTTAGACAAACTGAGGAAACGCTAAAAGCAGCAGAGGCGGCAAAAGCAAAACGTGTTGAGCTATTTGAGCGTGACCGTTCACAAACGGAATTAGACGCAGAGAAAGTCATTGCAAAACAAGCTGGCGGGTTGGTAACTAGCAGTGCAATGGCCCTAGTTAATGCCTTGGGTGACCAAGCTGAGATTGACTTTGTATATGACTGTTTAAGCAAAGTACCAAAGCCACTACAGCTACGTTTTGCTAAGCGTTTTATAGTTAAGTATGACTCATCACTAGAAAACCTAGCAAGTGCGGGTAAGGATGAGTTATTAGAGATCAGTAAGCGGTTATATGAGTTTGGTAAGCACACGCAACAGGGCGTGCCAGAAGATTTTAAAAACCACTTAAAATGCCAATACCAAGCCAATGCTTGGCTTAGACGTGCAGTAAACACCCTCAAGCCCCGCCTAAAAACACTTAAAAAGATAACTGACAGTATGCCATTGCCTTGGCATATTTTAGCCAATGCAGAAAAGACCAAGAAGCATGCCAGCGAACTCGCGGCCAAAGTGACTGAAGTATTAACCGACTTAGCCGCCGAGCAATCAAACTGGGGCATGGTTGATTTTTATAACGCCATTGCTGACTTTACTGAGCAGTATGGCGTTACGCTACCTTTTGAGGAAAAGGGCGAGTATTTAACCGAGCCAGACGCCGAAATTGCACTATTAAAAGCCCAGTGCCACAAGTGGTGGGCGCGCAAATTAAAAACCATTAGGCGTCGCTATCTAGAGCATTTAGAGATCGCTACTGGAGAGGTGGGCCGTGACCTATTTACCACACATAACAAAAAGACAGGCTCAGTCACCAAAAGAAAGGGGATTAATGCTTATTGCTCTAAACAGGCGCTTAAAGAGTACCAAGCCGACCGTGAAAGGGGTAGACGATACCTAGAAAGCCTAGAGCTAGTAAATGAGCATAACGATGTAATTTCGTTGATGAAAGCCGTGGAAGCAGGTGTGGCTAACCCTGAAAACATGCGTAATGAATTAATGCTACGGATCCGCGAGACTGAAGAGCTTGCCGACGAAATGGGCTATGTAGGCGGTTTTTTTAACATTACAACCCCAAGCCGGTTCCATGCGAACTCTCCGAAGTGGGACGGTTCAACACCGAAAGAAGCAAGCAATTACCTCAATAAACTGTATTCACAGGCACGCGCTAAACTAGACCGCGAAGAAATACCGTATTTTGGTATACGTGTTGCTGAGCCACATGCCGACGGCTGTACTCATTGGCATATGCTGCTGTGGATGCCTGAGCGTTATTACCATCAAGTTAATCACATTCTGCGTAGGTACTTTACCAAAGACGATAGAGAGGTCTTTTTTGAACGGTTCAAAAAGCGTAAATCGCTGCGTGCCAGGTATGTGCGCGCTCGTAGAATATGGGGCCTTAATAAAAAGCGCAAAGTGTATACCCGAGAACCCAAAAAGGATTACACCCCAAGCGGCCCTCGCTATACGGCTATTAGAATGGAACCACCAAAGGTTGATAAAGATGGCAACAAAACAGGTGGTGCTGCGGCTTATATCGCAAAATATGTAAGCAAAAACATAGACGGGTTTGCGTTAGCCAACGAATACGACGCGGAAACTGGTGAAAAGCTCGTTAAGGCTGTTAACCCGGTAAAAGCATGGGCGAGTACGTGGGGCATTCGCCAATTTCAATTTCAAAAATCCCCCTCAATTACCATCTGGCGTGAGCTGCGCAGGGTGCGTGAAGAAGTTAAAGGCAATGAAGAACTAGAGCAAGTGCGTAAAGCCGCTGATGGAGGCGACTTTAAGACATTTGTGACCTTAATGGGTGGTTTTGGCATTGGCCGCGAGGCGAGGTTTAAACCTGCTTATCAACATACTGAGTTTGGCAATGCGTATTCAGAGTGTACAAAACGGCTTAAAGGCGTTGTTGATGAACAAAGTAGATGCACGCTAATAACTCGAGTTCATACCTGGGACAAACAACCAATTGGTACTGCCGCAGCTAACGACAACACCTATGATGCGAGTATGCACGATGCCAACAACGTCGGCGCAGCCGACCTATCTTGGACCAGTGGGAATAATTGTACGCCTTACCCTACGGGGCATAGAGACGGATTATTGCTAGATATGATCGGATATACAGAAAAAGAGATCGCAGAGTTTAAAAAGGATCTGACGGACGGTAAAAAGGTGCATCATAATGGCCGAGTTTACGTAATTCGGGGAGGTCAATTGCTCGTTATGGATGAAAAAGACCAGAAAAAAGCGATCAAACATGACTATGTGGTTCACGTAGCGCAAACGCTTGCCCAAAAACAAGCTGAAGAACGCAGGAACGAAGCCGTAAACAGCCTAGCGTATTGGGATGTCCTAGAAGATGATCAGCTTAAAGTGTTAGAAGAAGATGGAACCGTTATGGCTCATGGGCGGGTGTTCTATAAAGAGGGTGATAAGTTGCGTTCGTTTAAACAACTTGACTTTAGCGATATGGACCGAGCAATTGCAGCTACACCAGAAAAGGATCATTGGCGTGAGGCGAGAGAAATTGTTGATTTGGCATTCAGCTTGGCAGAAGCCGAACAGCGACGCTTGCCGTCGAACTGCAAATACAAGAAGAAGTTGCAGTTAGTTGGAGATATGGAGCTAGCCAGGTTGATCGTTAGTGGACTAGCTACTGATATCAATGCGAATGATTGGTGGGATATTGGGTTTAGTATGGCGTAATTATAGTAATCGCTCTTGGGCTATTCTTCCTTTTAGTGCAACACTATAATGAGGCCTAGTAAATATCTAAGTTACTTCATTGGAATTTTGGTGTTGATAATGTGTTTTTTGTGTTAGGAAATTGGTGTTTTTATGTTATTTTTTGTGTTTTAAACTAAGCAAGGATAGATCAATGCGTAAATTAATTTTCAACTCAATAGCCCTATTCACTTTCTCCGCCGGAGCACATGCAACAGCTACATTGACCTCAGGTTTAACAGAAACGAACTCTATTTCTCAGGGGCAATGGCAACACTATCAGATTTCAGCATTACAGGATGCAACTCGTTTGACTGTCGCAATGACAGATCTTAGTTCTGATGTTGATTTGTATGTTCGAGTCGGGAACCAGCCAACTCTATCGAATTATAATTGCAGACCATATAAAGAGGGAAGTGAAGATGAAGTATGTGATTTGACAGCGAATGCTTCTGGTCAAATTTACATCTCTGTGCATGGCTTTACAACTGCGTCATATAAACTGAAGGTAAATTTGGGGAGCGAGGATAATAACTTGGAATTCCCTTCAAACGGAACAGATTGGTACTCCATTATAGGAAGTGATTTCCACACAAGCAATGGTGGTTATAGCCAAATGGATGACACATATGCGATTGATTTAAATCGTCCTGAAAACGCTGATGGAGATCTTGATGTAACTGCAATTGCCGATGGTACTGTAATAGCCAGAAGTACAAGTTTAGGCTTTGTACTAGTGCAGCATGATTCAGACCTAACACTTGGGGATGGAACGGTCCTCAACCCTTGGTTTTCTGGTTATATGCACATGAGTGGCACTCTGCCGTTATTGGAGACGAATGTTAGTACTAATACGGTTCTAGGTACGATTTCTAACGTAGGAACTACTGCAGACCATTTACATTTCGCCATCTATTCAGGTTCTGAAACAAATATCTCTGGAATGGAGAGCATTGATATTGGCAACAAACTTATCGACTTTTATCAAGGTAATGTACCCAATTGGCATGAGTGGTGTGGCAATACACCAAGAGCTACTCATATTCTGAGCCGACCTTGGTGGGATAGTGTTGAAGAACCATGCCCCTACCCAGCTAACTAAGAACCTTAGATATAAACGCGGCCAATTGGTCGCGTTTAAATTGGTGCAGGCCTGAATAGCTTAACTCCAAAAAGTATTTTCACTGAACGATTTACGTGAATCTACAATAAAGATAAAACTAATTTAGGAACCTTGAAATCATGGTAAAGAGCAACAATATAACTTAATGCTAGAGAGCTTCAATAAAAGAGGAATAAATAATTGATAGGCTTTACTAACCAGTTACAAACCCCAACAGACTTGCTCGATAAGCTAAAATATGATTTGGGCAGAATGCAAGATGATCCAAGTAATATTTATGCTTCATTTGATTTTTTTGTTACTGCTGAACATCTCCCAGATTGGATTGGCGATAAAACAATTAAAAAAGAATATGAAATTTTAAAGGTTGTGTCACATTTAGCTAATGGCGCCAAACATTTCATGGTGTCTAGTCAAAGGCACAATATTCTTGAGCGCAATACCTATTGGTGTGATTCCAATGAACAAGAAGTGAAGTATACAGACGGTGAAGGTGGCTCGCAGAGTCATTCAGCACTTGAACTTGCTGAAAAGGTATATAAATTTTGGGAAAATATATTGATAAGATAGTGTTTTTAAGTTGTGAGTGTGCGAGTTGTTTCCAGAATAGGTTACATGTTGATTGGTAATTTTATGATCATAATCTAATTGTTGTAGAGTGTTCTCTTGTCATACTTTTTTGTTCTAAAACTCCAATTGACGTGAGTAATAACAGGAAATAGCATACATTTGCTGATTAATTTTTAGATTGTCATTTTCGATATTGATAATAGGTAGCGGGAGGTATAAAAGTAAGCGTTGTTCATACATTGTTGAGTAGCTCTAGCTGCTCGACTTTTGGTAAATTCTTTATTAATGATGCCGCAATGCTGGCTGTATCTTTTCTTGGTGGGTTTAGGTAATGCCTAAATGCAATGGTTGTTACAAAGGTAGCCCCGCATTCCTTGCTATTGGTGCAAGAGCAATAAAGATCAGCTACGCCAGATGATTGGTTTTCCCTCGATGTAATAATCGCCTTATTCATGCAGTTAGGACAATTTACCCGCATATTTTGCACCTTAAAGTAGTCAACTCTTTTCTGTGATTATATACAGTAGTTCGAGCGCTATCAAATAAACAATTTATCAGCTGCTGGAAACCGAAAACGCCCAGAATTCACTCCTCCTCGCCTTCCGCTTTCGCACAAAAAATGCGTCAAATTGACAAGCCTAGTGACAATCGCCTTAGAGTTAAGCCAAGTAAATAAAGGATCTAGCGATTTGCTTAAAAGGATCTGATTGTCAAAGTTGTGACACGCTTTGACATGAAAGTGACAACAATATCGCAAAAATAATTGTAAAAACTGAAAATCAAAATAAACTAAAATAATTATGGCTTAACTCATAACTATTTTATGAAATATCTTTTTAAAGGCATGCAGAGCCAAGAACGTTTTGAATTGCTTTTATCTCTTACTCGAATCCAAAGTGAAAGTGTTATCAATGCGCTCAGCGATTATTTGGTAAGAGGTCTTGATAAGAAAGCTTCTGCCGCTATTAATGGTGTCGAAGTTTCAAATCTTTCTGCAGCTATCAGTAAGCTAGAAGAAAAAGCAGCTGTAATTGAAAGGATAAAGGAGTTAGATTTACCTAGTTAGCTTAGGAGTACGCTACAACTTTATTATTAAAATAAGTAAATAGTAACTTTTTTGGTGTAAGTATTATTTCTATGTTTAGTATTGAGAGTCCGACAATTTTGTGGACTCCTAACATGTTTGAGCTAATTATAATTACCATTAAAACAATTGAACACTTAGTACTATTTAGACACGCCTTTTATCTTTTCTACTGTTCGCAGACCTGCGAGACCAAGCATACCAAGGGTAAGTTCCATCATTACATCAAGCGGAAGAGCTGGCGAGCCTACCTCAGGCCAAAGCCACTGAAGAATAGGGTTAATGACAAACGCAAATAGAAATCCAAGCCCACATACCCACATCAAAAATGGCCTAGCACCCGCAACAAATATGCTGCGGTGTGCTGCCTGAACTGCATTGATTTTTGTTTGTGCTAATTGTGGCTTTTGTAAAAGTCGGAGCTTTACAGCTTCAAGCTTGAGCTCTTCCTCATCAGACGTAAATAGTTCATCTAGAATATCGCCGATCGCATTTACGGGTTCTGCTGCTCCAACACTAAAGATTTTTGATAGCAAACCCATTACTTTCTCCTTAATTGGTTTATGACTTTCAGCGGATCCTTGCTAAATCGCTGACCTAAATTATTTAGCCCATTGAATAGGTGGGGAGCTAAATATGCTCCTACGCCAATGAAGCCTGGTCGAGCGCTTTCGGCCACTTGCCAGAAATCGCAAAAGCTCGATACCAAATAAGCCGCAAGCAATGCCATTAGCGCGTTAAAAAAGTAGCGTGCAAAGGTGAAAGCATGTGGGCTTAAATACAGCTGTATTGCGGCTGCGACCATGCTGATCACCACAAACTGAAAAATGTGTTTTAGATATTCCATATCTATCATGCGGCCTTGTCCTTGTTAGGGTATAAATCGGAGTATTCCGGAATGTCAAAAGCAATGTGCAAATGGGCTGGTAAGTAGCGATTAATGCCTGCCATCGTTTGTTGAAGAGGCACTACTTCATTGTTGTAATACGCTCGAGTGATTTTATCCAAATCACCAAAGCCCGGGCTATCGCCGGAGCTTTGGCCGCTCAATGCTTCTTGCGCACGGTGCATGCTCAGCATGTCATTAAGTGTGATTTTTTTAATTCGCTCAAATTCATCCTTTGTAGAGATATCACCAACAGGTGTGATCTTAATAGACTTCTCAGCGTCGGCCTTGTTACTCCTAAAGTTGAAGAACAAGCTTCTAAAGTTACCCACGCCCTTACTGTCTTTAATTGCATCTTTGAGCTTGGCTTCATCATCAGTGCTTAAATTAGGATCGGCCATACTAAATATAAAACCCATGTGAGCGCCATTCTTGTAATAACGGCGCCTAAATAGTGTTGCGTCCTCATTGAGTAGGGCGCTTTGAATACCGCCGTAATACTCAGGTATGCCGTAAATTCCTTGGGCTGGGTCGTATTCCTTTACATGTAATATTTCACCCGCTTTAAAGCGAATGGGTTCTAAGTGGTTATTACTGAGCTGCGCATATACCCCGCGCTCTGTTGTGTATCGCATAGTTAGTGCAGGCAGGTGGCGCAACCGGATTATTTGACCGAATGGGTTTTTGATGATCTGCAGGTACGCGTTACCAGACCACAAATAATCATAAGCGAATTTTTTAAATGCTTCGTTGCTAAGCACTGAGTTGGGTTTAAACCACTTTAAAATCATGTTGCGCTTAAAGCCTAAAATAGGCCCATGCTGGGCATTAACTCGCAACAGCTTTACCAGCCCATGTAAACTAACGGGTGGTGCGTAAATGCCGTTACTGTCTGCAAATACTCCGGTGTAATCGGTCAACCGGTTATCTAAACATGGTTCGGGATCTCCAAAACTAAATACATCGCTCATTGCTGTATAGTTTGGCGTCTCGCCACTTTTTACGTTTATCCTTGGCTTATCCATTAAGCTGCTATCCCTACAGATGTTTGACGGCCCATCGTGTTACCGTCTAAAGGTTCAAATTTCATGGCGTGCATAATTGCCCATGCAATATCGGCGTGGCCCGTTGTTTCAGTGCGGTTTGTGGCATAGGTGATTTGGTCGCCAACTACCTTGCGGCGAATGTTTATAAATGAGCTAGCAATGTTTACCGCATCTTTATCAAACTCAAAGCGGCGATTTTTAATCACGTTTAGCGCTTTAATTACCATTTGGTTTTTAATGATCGGGTTGTAGTGTATTGGCTCAGCATTTGGAAAGAACGCGGTTATTAGTTCCCACACGCCATAACCCATACCTGTAGTGTCAACTCCGATGTGCTGTACATTGTATTTGTGCGTAAGCTCTTCTATTTCGCGTGCCATTGCCTCAAAATCGTTACCGCTCAAATCAAGCGCTTCTAGCAACCTAAATTTTTCGCCTGGTTTCATAGGTAGGCTCAACACCGCAACACAGGCTTTATCTCCAAAGCGTGCAGGGTCAAAACCAATTACCACAGGCTTTAAGCCAAATGGGCGCTCGTACTCATCGTCAAAATCATCCCATTTTGTTGAGTCGCCCACGCAGGCCATCAGTTGTTTTAAGTTAAATGCAGAATGCGCATCGTCGATAAATTTACACATAAACAAGTTGTCGAACTCGTCTTGTGAGTATTCGTTTTCAAGTACCTCAATATCAATGCGGTCAAAGCCAGAATTAACCACATCATGCACGTTAAGCATCTGGCGCCAAATACCGTCTTCACATAAGCGCCCTTCTTTTAACGCTTTATGGCTGCAATCAATGGCAAATTCAGGGTCGTTACAGGCTTTGGTTTTACGAAACCATTTACCATTCCAATGATCGTATGCTTCGTGGCTGGTAACTGAAGGCGTACTAAAGTAAGTGATCCTCAAATGCTTGTGAGTTGCCATCGCCTGGGCAAGGCTACGAAGAGTTTTGTATTTGGGGATCCAAAACACTTCATCTATATATAAGTCGCCACTTTCCGATTGTGCCGTCCGCGCATTGGTTGATTTGAAAATAAGCTTAACTGTTTTACCACCTTTGAGCGTTAGCACCATAGGTGAGCCAGTGAGCTCAATATTAAAGTGCTCACGAACCAGAGCGATGATATTGGCTTTGAATACTTCTGCTTGGTCGCGCGATGCAGATATAAAAATTTTATTGCGGCCATTTACAACGGCATCATAAAACGCTTCGAATGCAAAATAGAATGTAGCCCCAATTTGGCGCGGCTTTAATATAAAGCGGCTTCGGTGGTCTTGGTTCTCAAACCAATGTAGTTGGTGCGGATAGAGTAACTTTTCTTTTAGTTCGTCGAGCATTTCAACCGTGATGGCTGAGCAGTCGTTTTTCTTTTTCTTCTTCTTTTTGCTACCGGCTGCGGAGCTATTACCTTCTGGTTGCCCGTCGTTGGCTGCTCGTTGTTTAGGTGCCGGTGCAAGTTTACTTTTGTTTAGTGCACAGAGCTGGCGAGTGCAAAATTCTAGCTCTTTATAGTCAGCGTCGGTTTTTTCAGGCTTGTCGGTTAGGATATTAATACGGCGGCTAAATGCCATTTCAGCATTGTAACTCGGACACATATCTGCCCATTTACCATCATCAGCCCAGCGGCGAATGCTGCGCGCACTCGGCATGTTTGGCAAATCTGCTATTTCGTCAAACGTGTAGCCTTGTACCACATATAAGTCTTGCGCTTGTTTGCGTACCTCTGGCCCGTACTTTGGTTGCATCCTGCACCATAATTCATCCTTTAATTCGTACAGTTTAAGGGCTAAAAGTAGCTAAATCGTCCAATTAAAATCCTAGCCATTCCTAAAAGCTAAATATAGGAATTTCAAAAAGTTAAACCATTAGAATTAATCATTTATTGTGTGCAAACTTGGCCTAACTTAATAACGCAACGCATTTAACAGGTTAATCAATGCCAGGTCAATTACGCACAATACCGCTTGCTATTGCAGCTGCTGGTTTAACAGTAGACGGGCGAGAAATCGAAGAGCAAGACATTAACGATATTGTTGAGACGTACAATCCTAAAAAGTATGGTGCCCGCATCAATATCGACCATTATGCAGATTGGTCTGGCTGGAAAGCCGAAGCACTATCATCGGTTACGCTTACGGGCGGTATGCTAGGCGATGTGATTGAGGTGAGCACCGACACTAACGAAGATGGTGTACAAGTTTTGAAAGCGGTGCTAGCGCCAAACGCCAGCTTTGTACAGCTCAACCAAGCCGATCAGCACGTTTACTTCTCCATTGAGATTGAACGCAACTTTATGGGCACCGGCAAAACCTACCTTACAGGTTTAGCCGTCACTGATTACCCAGCAAGCACATACACATCAAGAGCCAAATTTAATAAGGGCGCAGATAACACGGACGTTTCTTTTTTACGCGCAGACCTTGGACTAGACCTACATAGCCAAAGTGAAAAGCCAGCTAAAAAACCATTTTTTAGAAACCTATTCAGCAAGGAAGATGACCCCATGCCATTAACAAAAGAAGATAAAGCCGAAATTGGTAACGCAGTTGCCGAGGCGCTTACCCCTGCATTTACTCAGCTTACGTCGAGTATTAAAGAGTTTGGTAAAAATAATGAGCAGGAAGCTCAGGGCCAACAGGATGAAGGCCAAGGCAATGATGCCACAAACCTAGAGCTGACGGAGCAGCTCACCCAGCTAAACAAAAAGTTCGATGAGCAAGAAGAGAAGTTTAATGCGCTTCAAAACAAGTTTACTGAACTTTCAAATACTGAAGCCGCAAGCACTACCGATGCCGACGACGAGCATACCGGCGACGACGGTAAATACGCAAACTTACTGTAAGGACACAGAATATGCGCACAAGAACTACTCAACTATTTACTGCCATTTGCGTTGCACTTTCAAGCAACTACGGTGTTGCAAGTGTGTCTGAAAACTTTGCGGTAGCGCCAACACTTGAACAAACGCTGTATGACCAAGTTTATGAATCAGCTGAGTTTTTAAACCGAATTAACCATGCAATGGTTGATGATATCGCTGGTGAGTCTATATTCATGAGCTCGGGTGCTGGGGTTACGGGTCGCGCTGGTGTAGAAACAGATGACACCAAAGAACGTAAAACCAAAGATGTATCAGCACTAAAAAAGCGAGAGTATCGTTGTCACCCAGAAGAAGTCGATGTGCATTTGCCTTGGGCGACAATGGATGCCTGGTCTAAGTTCCCGGACTTTCATGAGCGTTATCGTAAGCATGTTCGCCAGCAAAAAGCACTCGATATCATCAAAATTGGTTGGTATGGCACCCATGTTGCCGAAAGTACAAATCTGACCGAATACCCCATGATGCAAGACGTCAACATTGGTTGGTTGCAATTGGTTCGCCGCGACGCACCAGAAAGAGCATTTAAAGATGGTGGTACTGAAGAAACACCAAGAGTCGGTGAAATTCGAATTGGTGAAGGCGGTGATTACGAAAACCTCGATTGCGCCGTGCACGACTTAATTCAAGGGATCCCATTGCACAAGCGAATTGGCCTTGTAGCTATTATTGGTGATGAGCTCATAGCTCAAGATAAAGGCAAGCATTACGCAAAGAATGCCCACACTCCGAGCGAAAAAGAAAAAGTTGAAATGTCACAGGTGATCAACACTTACGGCGGCTTGCCTAGTTTTCAAGTGTCGTTCTTTCCACCGCGCGGCATTTTGGTCACGAGCTTTGACAATTTAACTCATTACATTCAGTCGAAGTCAATTCGCATGAGCATTGAAAGCAATGCTAAGAAAAAGCGAGTGGAAGATTACGAGTCGCGTAACGCCTGTTATTACGTTGAAGACTTAGAAAAAATCGCCTTCATCGAATCTGACTCAGTAAAAATTGATAAAGATGCAGAAGGTAACTGGTCTTAATTTCCTTTGAGGTAGAGCTTCGCCGCTTGGCAGTTTGCAAGCGGCGTTTTTTAGAGAGTGTTTTTATATGAGCTTAGTTAAACGAGCGTTAGCCAAAGCAAAAGGCGAAGTGCCAACAAGCATTAAAAGTAGTGCGCCAGCAACAAGCAAAGCGCAAAACCGCAAAAGTGAGCATACCGAGTACGCGTTTTTTAAAGCGGCCATTGACTCAGACTTGGCTCAGCTAAAAACATTCGGCGATATTAGCGACAAAGCTGACTATAAAGCCAAAGCAATCGAGAAGAACGATTACATAGGTTACTTAAACCAATACCGGTTAAGTGGTGACAATCATCCAAACCTAGTTTTAGCTTGGGTGTTTATTTGGCTAGTCGACTTAAAGCGCTGGTCTCAGGCGATTGAACTATTGCCATTGCTGATCGAGCAAAAGCAACCGCTACCTAAACAATTTAACACCAAGCACTGGCCGACCTTTTTAATCGATCAGCTATACGACGATGCCAGCTGGTACTTACAAAATAGCTGCACAGTAGATGAATTGGCGAGCATGGCATTTACACTCCAGCGAGTTATTTATGCCACTCGCAATCAAGACTGGACTGGAAGCGAAATCGCGGGCGGTAAGCTCTATGCCATTGCTACCAAAATAGAGGCCACGTTGCACAACAACGGTAATGCCATTCGGTTTGGCAATATTGCGCAAAAAATTAACGAGAAAGCGGGTGTAAAAACACTCGTCGAAAAGCTAGTAAAAAAGCTTTAAATAGCTCCAACGCCAGTGGGCAACTTAGCGTAACCAGTTAACAGTATTTGATTAGCTGCTTACGTCTAAGTGGCGCCCACACAAATTTACGGGGGTGGTGATGAACTTAAGTGGAATGCCAAAAGCAGATTTGCAAATTGATGATCAGGTTGTCCCAGGCGATGGTTATTACCCTGATTTAAGTACTACTTATTTTATTGAGCATTATGCCGTTGCCGGTGAATACGCCAATAAAAGCGAATTGCTGGTTGAAAAACTAAAGCTTGCTCAAGCCGAAGTCAATCAGGAGTTGATGCAAATAGTACTAACAAATGCTGAAGCACTGCACCCACAGCAAGAGCTGTTCTACAAAAATGCTGTTTACAGCAAGGCCAAAGCCAACTTGCTAGTGAGTAAACTGGGCAGCACGCACCGCGATAATGCAACAGCGCAATCACAAGCCGCCATTGATAATTACGAATATTGGCAAAGTGAATGCGTCAATGCACTGAGACTATTGCAGGCGCTCAGCCCCAACTTATCGGTGGAACTGCTATGAGCCAGAGCAAAATAGCACAACTTAAACAGCACTTAGTAAGTGCTGTTTACCAAGGTCATAAATTAGCCCTTGATACCCAGTTTGATTGCTGGATTGAAGGTGGTCGCATCGAACCAAGCAGCAAAACAGTCAATGGCAACGGCTTATTGGCCGCAAGGTTTTATTACTCAGGGGTTATTAGCATAAATCCCTGTGCTGCACCGGCTGCATTGATATGTGCGTTTGCATCATTTTGGTTGCAAACCAATGGCGGTAAGTATGACAGCACAGGCATTGAATTTAGCGCTGACGTTAATGACGACAACAGCAACGAAGTTGAGCTAACGATTGAGCAGCTTTGTGAGGATATTGAGCTTATTCAAACCGACAATGGCCCGTTTGAATTAAATGGCAAGCGTTATGACTTTGGTGAGCAAAGCCTGTGGATAGCTGAAGCATTCACACTGCATGGTGAAGTAAGCCGTGCTTAACGTCAAATTTGACGAAGGCCAAAGCAAAGAACAATTAGCGTTTTTACAGCTCAAGCCAAATAAAAGACGTAACTTGTTACGGGGTGCGATAAGAGCCGCGAACCGCAATAGTAAAGGGCGAATAACCCAACAAAAAGATTTAACAGGTAAAGCGTGGAAAGGCCGAGCTAACGGTCGCAAGAAAAAAATGCTTACCAAGCTAAAGCGTCGAATGAAAGTGCGCTACGGACCAAATAACGCCAGCGTTTATTTTAAAGATACACGTACTGGCAAAATAGCCAGAGCGCAGCAAGAGGGAATAAGCATTACTGCGCAAGCGCCAAAAGACAATGGTGAGCAGCGCAAAGACGGTTTGGCAACGCGCAACCAAGCAAGAGCATTAATTGCCGCCGGTTACAAAATACCACGCGGAAAAGGCAAAGGCACAAAGCGCGCAAGTATTGTGTGGATCACAGAGCATTTAAGTAAGACCCAAGCAGGTTTTTTGCTCCGAGAGTTAAAGGGCAGCTCAGGTAAGAGCAAATGGCAAATTGACTTGCCGGCCCGCTCCTTTTTAGGTCAAACACAGGCCGAAGAAAAAGAGCAACTCAATTTTATATTAAACAAAGCTATGCAAGTAGCGTAGCGCAAATAAGGAACGACCATGGCACAAGGAAAAGTATCCGTTGCCGCCATTCAAACTGGTAGTGGCGCTACGAAAGAAGTGGAACGCACGACTCTGTTTATCGGACAAGCACCTGCAAACATTGGCAGCATTATACCCATCAATGCTCAAAGTGATTTCGATGATTTATTCGGAGCTGATGACTCACCATTAAAAACGCAAATTGCTGCCTGGCAGCGTAACGGTGATGAGCTAGTGAGTGGGTATGCAATTCCACACGGTGCTGGCGATGATGTTATGGCATTAATTGATAAAGCAATGAACCAAGATGTGAGCCCTGAAATCATTGTGATCTGTACCCCAGTTACAGGCAAAGCTGATATCGAGCGCTATCAAGCTAAGGCACTAGAGATCTTATCAAGTTTGGCTAGGCGCGTTCGATTTCTTATTGCTGCACCGGGTTTATCTGATGGTCAAAATTGGTCGGATTTAGTTACGGCGTTACAGCCGTTAACAGATGGTATCGTTGGCGATAGAGTGGCCGTTGTTCCTCTGCTATTCGGTGATGAGTTGGGTGCGGTAACAGGTCGATTATGTAAGCGAGCAGTTACGATTGCTGACAGCCCAATGCGAGTACTTACAGGCGCTATGTCGCTCATGCCATTGCCAAAAGATGCAGCAGGTAACCCGTTAACCAATGCAACAACCGCCGCACTTGATACGCTGCGATTTAGCTGTACACAGTTTTATGCTGATTATGATGGTGTTTACTTTGGTGACGTTAACATGCTAGATGCTGAAGGTGGTGATTTTCAGCAAATCGAAACCGGCCGCATTGTTGATAAAGCCGCACGCGCCGTGCGCATCATTGCTATTAAACATATCAAAAATCGCCGCTTAAACAACAGTACCAGCGGTATTGAGTTTGGCAAACGCACACTGGGTAAGCCACTTCGTGATATGAGTAAGTCAGTAAACATTGGTGCAGATAAGTTCCCTGGTTTAATCGACACGCCGAAAGACGACAGTATCAATCTAACGTTCATGGACGAGCGAACCTTACAAGTTGTGCTGAAGGTAAAACCGATTGACTCCCCGAGCACCATTATAGTTGGGATTATGTTAGACCGAGAAGTGTAAGGAGCGCACATGCAAAAGGTATTAGGTGGTAAGGACTTTGATATCTTCATTGGTAATTCAATGGTCCATGTTATGGAAGCCACGGTAAAAATCACGGATGGCCGAAAGGTTAAAAAGGTTCGCGGTATACCAAAAGGCTTTATTGATGGTGATGTTGAAGGTGAAGTCACGTTAAAACTTGACCATGAGAACTGGTTGATATTGCAAGCTCAAGCGGAAAAAGCAGGGAGCTGGAAAGCGATTGAACCTTTCGACGTTGCGTTTAACGCTGAAGTCGCGGCGGGTAAAAAGAACGTAGAGGCGTTCGGGTGTTTACCGCAATTAGAAGAGATTTTAAACATCAAGGCCGATGGTGGTGAAGAAGACACCACGACAATTAAATGCCCAATCACAAGCCCTGATTTTGTGAAAATCAACGGTGTGCCTTATCTAACTGACGATGAAACAAGGGATCTGTGATGACAAAAGCCATTCGACACTTAAACCCAGATATGGTGATAAACACCATGCGTGCATGTGGCCATCGTATATTTGAGGGAGAATTAAACCTCAATATCATCGGTGTTCGTCACAGTAATACACGAGCAAATACATTTAATGATGCGATCTGCGTGCTGTACCAACAAGGTGGCGAATGGCAACTAAAGCAGTATAAAGCAACGACTGATGCGGGACTTTACTGGCGCAAACATCCAATGAATGTAGACGGTACAGCCGTGCTTATCGCAGGGCAACACCTAAGCCTTTGGACACTTGGCTATCACCAAGGCAAGTACCGCGCACTTGTTCAACATAAACCAGTAGTTGTCTTACGGGATAACAACAATGACGACGAGTTGGACACCAATACCACGCCTCATGCAGAACTACAGCAAGGCTACTTTGGCATTAATTGTCATCGAGCGAGTGCAACAACGACCTCGACCCAAGTGGATAAGTGGTCTGCGGGCTGTCAAGTAATTGCAAATCCGAATGACTTTGACGAGTTTATTGAGCTTTGTGAGTTATCAGCTCAAAAATGGGGCCCATATTTTAGTTATACACTGCTAGACCAAGCAGATTTAAAAGAGAGTAATGACAATGTCACTAGCTAAAACAATCATCATCGAGACAGACACTACAGAGTTCAAGTTTAATGTTGATACTCCTGCATACAACAAGTACATCAATGCATTAACTCCAATCAATAAAATTCAGCCGGCGACGAATTTTTTGATGTCTACTGTTGATGAGTCTCAAGCAAGAGCACTGAAAGATCTGCTACAGCAACCAGCGGCGGCATTGCATATGGCGAGTGCGATTGTGGAGGACTTTCAACCGGAGTTTAACTTTACTGTAAAAAAATCGAAGAGCGCGCCAAGCAAATAAAGACAAACCGAATTGATCAGTTACTGGCATACCACGCTCGATACTTTGGGGCTATGCCAGTAACGGATGAGAGCTTAGCCCAAGCGCTCTTTTTAGAGATCCAGCAAAATGAATTGTTAGCCACTGCCGTAAATAACGGTATATGTATGGCGTTAAATGGCGATGATTAAATGAGCTCACTCAGTAAATTAGACAAACTGATGTATTCAATAGGTGTGGTAGACAAAGTCACTGGGCCTGTGAATAAGATCATGGCTAAGATTAATCAGATGAGTGAGCAAACCGCAGCTGCGAAAGAGCAGATGACGGGTGGGTTAATGAGTGCAGCTGGCGGCGCGATGATGCTTGTCGGTTCTCTCAATCCTGCAATAGATGCACAGGCCGCGCTCGGTGAAGTCAGTTCACTCAATGTAAGTAATGAGGCGTTAACTCAACTCAATAATACTGCCATGAATTTTGTAAGTAACTATGGCGGCAATTCAGCGGAAGTGATCCGCAGCTCTTATGATATCCAATCAGCAATCGCAGGGCTTAATGGTAAAGAGTTGTCACAGTTTACCAACTCATCAGCTATTCTCGCCAAAGGCACAAAGTCAGATGCCGCTACCACAACAGATTATTTCGGCACTATGTATGGTATTTACCAAGATACTGCAAAAGAGGTTGGTAAGTCTGAGTGGATACAAATGCTCACAGGCCAAACTGCTGCAAGTGTGCGTATGTTCAAAACCACTGGTAGTGAAATGGCGGGGGCGTTCTCAAGTCTAGGCGCAAGCGCAAACTCGCACGGTATTGAAATGAATGAGTCAATGGCAGTGCTAGGCCAGCTGCAAGCAACAATGTCAGGGTCTGAAGCTGGTACAAAATATAAAGCATTTTTAACAGGAGTGGGGGCCGCACAGCAAAAACTCGGCATTCAGTTGACAGATTCTCAAGGCAAGTTGTTACCAATGGTACAAGTGATTGATCGTCTAAAAGGACGGTTTGGGGAGATAGATACCGTAGCTAAGACAGATGCATTAAAGAATGCATTTGGTAGTGATGAAGCCGTTGCAATGTTACAGCTTCTTATCCCTCAAACTGAGCAATTAGAATCCAATATTAATCAACTCGCTCAAATAAAAGACATGGGAGTTGCCGTTGAAATGGCTAATTCAATGAGCAGTTCGTGGGACCGTTTTGGCGGTTCAATGAATGCTGCAATGACTAGCCTTGGACAAGCAGTTTTACCTATTATTGAACCTATCGTCGATGGACTATCTGCCATATTGAGAGGCGTTGTTTGGTTAACACAAACGTTTCCAACCCTAACTGGGATCATTGCTGCAGGTGTTGTGGCCTTTACTGCTTATGTCGTTGTTATGGGTGCATTTCATGCGGTGATGGGGCTGTATCGTATGACCATGCTATCTAGTATTGCGTTAACAAAAGCACATTTACTAATTACTAAGCTATGGCAAGCTGCACTGGTCGCTTTACGTATCGCAGGGTTGATTACCTTAGTTGCAAGTCTGGGGGCAGCTACAGTTGCGATGGGAGCATTAAATGCGGTAATGGTGGCAGGAAAGTTCGCTGCACTGCTATTTAGTGCGGCGCTTTGGGCTAATCCGATCACATGGATAGTAGCTGGAGTCGTGGCACTTATTGCAGCAATCGGTGCGCTTATCTATTACTGGGATGATTTAGTTGCTGCATTTAAAGACACAGCATGGGGGCAAGTGTTGATGAGTGTCTTTGACCGTGTCAAATCGTCATTTGATGGCTTAGCAGATAGCGTGGGTTGGATACTAGAAAAGCTAGGTCTGATTGATGATACCGAAGCAAAATTAAAAGTCGAACATACAAGTCAACCATTACAAGAGCAGCTCTTTAAAGCAAACCCCGAGCAAATGATGATAGCGCAGCGGGAGCTTGGTCAAACAACGATTACTCATCAGATCAGCAAAGCTGAATCAACCGCTGTACTTGGGCAGCTACAAAACACAATGTCAGGCGCTAATGCGGGTAGCAGTTACAGATCGTTTATAGAAAGTTTGCCATACGCTCAACAAAAGTTAGGTATTCAACTAAACGGTGACAAAGAAACCGCACTTCCTATCGTTACCATTCTAGAGAGGCTACAAGAGAAATATGGTGAGATTGATTCGGCCAAAGAATACAGTGAGTTAACACAAGCGTTCGGTAGCGATGGAGCCTTAGTTGTAAAAACGCTAATGCCGCAAGCGGATAAGCTAAGAAATAACATTGAACAACTTGCTGTAGGTAATAATAACAAAGCTGCTCATGTAAGCATGAGTGGCGTTACTCAATTGCCTAGCTACAATTCAGATCAAAATATTACCAACTCAGCAATCAATAGCGCATTAGAAATAGAGAGACAAAAAAGCGAGCTTCAGCAACAGAATAACACCTACAAAGTGAAAACGCATAGGTCTGAGTTTTTACAAAGCTTAAGCAAGAACACAACAAACAACCAAGCAGTATCGACTGATAACTCGAAGCGCGTGATGATTGACTCTCTCACCATAAAGTCAGACAACGTGAAGAGAGATTTTGATGAGCTAATGGAGTTAGCTGGATGATACGTATAGACCTCAATATTGTTGATGGAGATATTCAGCTAGATAGCCTATTCAACCCGTCACAAATCAATGATCGTGATGTGGTTGCACAGGATATTAAGCACCGGATTATTGAAAGTAAAAAACTCCCTTTGCTAATTGGCCTTAGGAACAAAGACCACATTGCAAAAGTGCTCACTGAAATCGAACTGATTGTTGAACAAGACGATCGCTTAGTTCCTGGCACAATAAAAATCACACAATTGACTACAGGCCTTATCAATGTAGAGGCAGATACTCGGGATTACGGAAGGATTGAGCCTAATGGATTATAAAGCGCTTTTTGAAAAGGAGATGCGAGATGCTGGTATGTCAGTCTCCGTGGAAGATTTTTCAGCGCAGTTTGATGAGCACCTAAAAAATGCGGGATTTGTTGTAAATAACCAAAGTCCATACAGCCCATTTTTTAGATTACAAAAAGCGTTAGTTGCAGAGCCTGCCGCCCAACTGGTCAAACAGATGACTACTCATGTAATGCCGAACAGCTTTGTTATGTTGGCTCAAAAAGAGTGGTTAGACATTCAAGGGAATGCTCGTGATATTGAAAGGCTCACGGCTGTGACCGCTAGAGGGCAACTAAAAATAAGCCGTTTAGACGTATCACAAGAGATAGAGATCCCAGCAGGGACTATTGTAGAAAGCATACCGCTTAATGGAAAAGTATATCGCCTCGTTACAGAGAACGATTGTGTCTTAGCAATAGGTCAATCAACGGCCTCACTGACAGCTGTCGCTGAATCTCATGGTCATGAATACAATTTAAGTGCTGGCTATTATGTTCGTGTCGTTGGCGAATATGATGGTGTAAATATCACAAATGACGACGACTGGTTGATCACAGCCGGGCAGTACATAGAGAGTGATGAGAACTATCGATTGCGAATAAAAGCGGCATTCGCACACTTAGGTAAATACCATGTGGATGATGTATACAAGAATATTATCGCAACAGCAGGCGGGATCCCCATGGACAATATCGCACTTGAAAAAGGCGCGCCACGAGGTTCAGGCACTGCAAACGCGTATGTTTATTTAACAGTAGGAACAATAAGCCAAGCGATTATAGACAGTATTAATAACCATATTGCTGCAGGTAATCATGGCTTGGCTGATGACATGAAAGTGTTTGCAATGCCAACTCAGTCATTTGATATGACAGTCACCTATGAGGCGACCCGAGATATTAGCAGTGACATCAGTGTTTTTATCCGCTCTGTCTTTCGTGAGAACGCAGCTTACTCTCCAACTCGAGTCATGCCAAATACCGCATTTAGTTTTAGTTTATTGGCGGCAGAATTACACAACACTTTTCCTGAGTTAACACGAGTATCGTTTAATCAAGCCAACTTAAGCACAGGGTTTTGGTTGCCAAAGTTAAATGAACTGGTGGTGCAGCATGGCTAACCTACCAAGTTGGATATATGGCGATGATGCTAAGAGGCTAGCAAAGGCCACTGAGGACTTTTGGAATGAGCTCAATTCACAACTGCTATGGTGGAATACAATTCAACACAGCACAGAAGCCAGCGAAAAAATATTAGATCTGCTTGCATGGGAAAGAGGTGTTAGCCGGCTATCGGATGAACCACTGAACATGTACGCAAAACGAGTTCAGTTAGCTCATGTAAATGCCATTGATGCGGGCAGCGCCGCTGGGCTTGAAAGAATTTTCAGGCGTCTTGGAATACTAGCAGAAGTCAACGAAAGGGTAAGCGGGTTTGACTGGGACCAAGTGCAAGTCTCAATGCTAGAAAAGAACTTCGCCGGGAGAGAGCGAATGATACTAGAGCTGATAGCGAGCTATGGCAAGACGTGCAGACGGTACGTGTTAAATGCAATGACAGCAATCACAACAGCAGAGGTATGTGGCTTGGTGTTGTACAACAAGGAGGTAGTTGGGTGAGCCAATTAAAAATTACAAGCGCAGGCATTGCATATAAAAATGATGTGTTTGCAGGATCAGAAACCCTCAATATAACTAAGATGGTTTTTGCTCATGTACCAGGATTAAATGCAGATTCACCGATTTTAAACGATAGTGTGCCGGCAAACATTGTACATAATCAACCCATTGATCGAGTCAGCAGCTTAGACGGTGACGCAGTCGTGATATCAAGCGTACTAGGTTATGACGTTGGCAACTTCACTTTTAACTGGTTTGGCGCGATAGCAAAAAAAGCTAATGGCACTGAAGTGCTGATTGCGATTGTACATACAAACGAGCAAACCAAGACGCGTACAGATGGAGCTAATACCGGTGACTATAGTGTTAAGTCGATAATTTGGAGAAGCCAGCAATTAGCAGGGGATCTGAATGTAACATTACCTACGTTACCTTGGCAGGTTAACGATGGAGTATTTGCAACAAAAAGTGATATCGAGAGTCTAGAACAATATATAAAGGATGCTGGACTTGGCACTCAAATTAGCCACCAATCAGAGAACTTCTTTGACCGTACTTTTGAGCTTAGGCTTGGCGCTGGCGAGTCAAAACCATTTCCTGATTTGCCCGATACCGCGTGCGACATTCTGATATTTGGTTTGACGGATGGAACGTCGACAAGCACTAACTTTGTAGGCCGTTTTGCAAAATATGGTTCGACATGGAGTGCAAATACGATTTATGGAAACACGAATGGGCCTAATCATCCGTCAATAAAAATCATTGATAATGTGCCTACATTTAGTAATCCTCATGGCTCTACCTCATATCCATTTGCATTTAAATGCTGGATAGCGACTCAATCGGGTGGAAATGCTAAACCATTCGAATTTTTCGCGAATACTTACTCGACATATAACAAACCAACACCTGCAGATATAGGTGCTGTTGCCAAGGGAGAGTCTATAAATCTTGCAGACCAAGATATTATTTGGTCGAAAAATACCGATGGTGCGAAAATTGGATTTAAGAACGACGCTGATTCAGACGCCGATAGTTATCTATTCTTTGAAACATCCGATAACTCTAATGAATACTTTAAGTGGCAGCATCGCTCAGGAACTAGTTATTCTGAATGGATGTCACTGAATAAGTCTGGAATATCCACCAGAAACGCAACCTTTGATAATGGCACTAACACAACAGTAAACATCCAAGCCGATGATGGTGGCAGAGCTGTCTTAAATATATTTTCACCCGTTGCAGGTGCTCAATCAACAGGTACAGCCTATGTAGGCCAAAGCCCATCACACGGCGGTGGTATAGAGTACAACGGGGATAACTCACCTGCCACAACTGGCGCTGGTTCAGACTTCTTCACTCTATTTAGAAGAGAGAATGGCACTGAATATTGGACTGCGAGAAATTTTGTTTCCAGCAATGATTGGGAGTTTAGAGGAAATGTAGAGGTCAATGGCGACCTAAAAATGATTGGCAGTGACTGCTATATATGGACGCCCAATACTGAAACTGGTTTTACTGGGATATGGGATACCAAGAATGGGTTAGCTGCATTTAAGTACACCAATGGACAAGGGTTTGATTACAAAGCGGATATTAAAATTGTAAAAAACAATCCATGGTTAACACTCGATAGCAGCAGTAGTGGAAGCTACTACGTTGAGCAAGCAGCAGGTATCTCAATTGGTGAGTCTGGCAAGGGCGGCGCATCTATTCACATGACCTACATTGGTAGTGGCTTTGGTTACATAGGTATGGGTGATATAGGTAGTGACAGCATACCCGACAACTGGGCTATGCAGCTGAACTACCAGCAGACTTGGGTTAGGTTCAGAAGTGAAATTCATCTAGGGGATGACAAAACTAAGTTATTTAAAAACGATAGTGACTCCCTACGAGTGGTTACACCGCATGGTAATGTTGATATTGGACCTAAAAATCACGACTGGTGTCATTTTGATACGAGTCTTCCCAAATTTCATTTTGGTAAACCTGTTCACGTAAGAGGTGAAATCTACGCTGGCTCAAATTACAACCAACGCGTTTACCATGAAGGTTATAAACCCACAGCGTCAGATATCGGTGGTGGGACATTTAACGGTTTAGTTTTTGCGCCGCAGTCAAAAAATTGGAACTGTAGTCTATCAAGTACTTCACCAAACGCTGTAGGTCTTTCCGTTTGGTCTGACACCAAACAACAAAAAGTGGGTGGGGTAGGTGTTTATAGTAATGATGGAAAAGTAAGTGGTAGCAATTTTGCGTACATAGGGCTTGGAGAGTCCCCGTGGAACAGAACTGACAGTCTAAGGTTTAGCAGGAGTGAGCTGACCTATTTAGGTAAGGAAGTGCTACACGCAGGAAACATAGCTACTTATCTATCAGGCGAGAGAAGAAACACCCCTCCAATTGGAGAGCTTCAAGCAAACAGCAAAAATCACCTAATAACGAGCAACACATTCACTCTACCACCATTTGCAGAAACGCCAGAAGATGCCGTGATTGTTGTTTCTAAGCGTCTGTCTGCAACTCCGTTAATCAAAGCTAATAGCCCAGAGAAAATAATCATGACCCGACGAGGGCGAGTAATAGAAAAGAATGAAGTGCTGTTTGATGCAAACTGCACACTAACGTTTATTTTGAATGACGAGGGTAATTGGGAGATGCATATATGAATAGTGCCAAAGTCAGCGGATTACTGGGTGTACACTCTTTAGATGCTATACCAGCAATTGATGGACAAATTCTTGAGCCAAATAATAAATATGCGTTTGGGTATGACATTACTAGCGTTCGATTACCGCAGTCAGATACGTTAGAGGTTGGTGATTGGATTGAGTTTATTCCACCAATTGGGCAGTCAGTGAATGTCATTATACAAATCATCGATAACTCACGTCTGTTTTCAATTATCGATAACAAGGCGTTTGATAAAAACACCTCGTTAATTATCAGCGGTAGCACTCTGAACTATTACAATTACGATGTGGATGCGGTGCATCGATACAGGTTCAATGGCAGAGATTGGCAACCCGAACAGGTGTGGACACAATCTCAAAGTGCCATGGCAGAGACATCGGGTGTCATGCTTATTACAGAGTCGCAAACCTTTATTGTTCCAGCAGGTGTCAGCGAGATAATTGTTGATGTTGTTGCAGCGGGAGGTGGTGCTGGCGGCGGTGCAGTAGTCGGGCAAAATATACAAGCGGGAGACCCCGAAAACATAGCTAGCGGCGGCTCGGGTGGAGGCGGCGGTGCAGCGGTTTTGGGCGCCAGAATAAATGTTACCTCAGGACAGCAAATTAACGTCGTTATCGGAAGTAATGGTATTGGTGGTTATAGCTACACCTACCAAAGCCCTCAAAATAAAAACGGCTCTGATGGAACATCAGCGGGTAACACTATTTTTGGAGATTGGATTGAAGTTGAGGGAGGCAAAAACGGAAAAGGCGGGACGTACTTGCTAGACACGACATCAACATCTTCTATTTCGCCAATAATTGGTGGTGCAGGTGGGCGAGTGTTAAAAAACACAACCAACGGTCAGGCATTCAATGGTGGTCAGGGTGGTAACTCTGGAACAACCAAACCCAACAACTCCACATCAGGTACGAGCGGAGAGTCTATTCACGATAAAAGTGGAGGGACAAGCGAACCAAAGTCTGGCTCTTCGAGTGGAGGCGGAGGTGGTGGCGCATCGGCGCTTGGTGATGGTGGAAACATACGCTTGAGTGGCGCGAACTATGGCGGCGGTGGTGGCTCAGACTCTGGTCATGATTACACATGGAGCACAGGCGGGATACGCCAAGTCGGAAATGGTGGGCGTTCAATGGTTAAAATTGCGTGGAGTATTTAATGAGAGCTGCATTAGTAAAAGATGGAGTAATAACCAACCTAGTTGAAGTATCACAACTAAGCGACATTGCAGGGGCACAGTTCATTAGCCCCAAAAGCCCGCTTCAAATTGGAGATGAGTACCAATCAGAATTAGCATTTTGTGGTGATGAGCCGCCAGTAATAATCCCCAACATTCAGCTCAGCGGTATTAGTGTCAACAGCGCCAACGCGAGACTAATAGGTAAAATATGGTGGGTGCCAAAAACTGAGGCATTTACCATTACAGCAACCGCAAACGGTTTACCAAATGGTGGGTTGATGGTTATGGTTGAGCGGGTACTCAATGGGTATCAGCCGATTGACGATATTCGATTTGTCGCCACTATTGAAAACGGCCAAGTGACTATGCAGGGCAAGTTCGAACAATCTGGCAATTACATCATTACAGCTAAACGATTGAACGAAGGGTTGGATCGAATAGGTGCGCCGTTTAGACTCGAATTCGAAACCATGGAGTTTGACGCGTATGTTACAAACTAACCCAAAGCTGGAATTTATAGGGTATGGTAAAGCGCGGGTACTTGAGCCAATTAAACACAAATATGGTGAGATTGCAGCTGGGTTCGTAACGGATGGGTTACTTGCTGCGATCATTCATGATGATGAACTTAGAAAGCGCAACCCACACGCGCATCAGTATTTTAGAGAATACTTACAGCTTGGTGGTGTGAGTAAATTCAAAGCTCACATTATGTATTTTTTTGTGCTCGGGTATCAAAAAGTAAAATACCCCAATGCTTTTAAGGATCACACCTATGGACAGGGCAGCGTTAAATAGACGGATAAAAACACTTCATCAGCTAAGCCATTACAGTTATCAAACGTCACGCACCATGACCAGTGCAGCAGGGGCCGCTCAACTTGCGGAAGCTGTACAAGATGAAACCAGAATTGACAGCCCTAACAGTTGGGATGGTTTACTGCTCTATAGTTCTGGACAAACTGCAAAAGCTCTAAAAAGTAAGCTGGAGAGCTTTAATCAAGCATGTCCAATTGCTGATGTTATTCACACAGCAGGTTATGCTGAGAGCCTAACTACGGTAGAACAAGATAAATTTACAATCACAAACGGGCAAAGTTTAGAGTGGCAAACATTAACTACAACATCATTAAAACCTTTGAGTTTACAATGGCTCAATGATTCAAAAAGGCTCATAAATGATGAGGGGACAACCCTCATTACATCCATTGACAATGCGATGATAGAAACTGAAAAACTAATAGGTGAGCGAAATCAGAGGCTAAACCCTAGCGAAGTAAACATTGCAACGAGACTTAATGCTGAGCTGATTAGAGCTTCAAGCAGAAGCTCTCTTGCACAAGCTATAACTCGATTTGGCAATAATGACGAACACTGGGTTTTTGTGTTACTCGTCGGTAATTTTGAAAGCCTAAGCATAGTGAAAGACGCAATATGATCAGTATAGATGGATGGCGTGTGCCAGGTTATGAGACCAAGGTAAGCGCGGCAGTAAAAATTAAAGGTGATGATGCATCGGGATTCGGCTCATTTGCTTTGTCACTTGACCAAGGCATTAAGGCCTCAGTGCTTACTGTAAAAACAAAGATCCCATTCGCTGAAGAACAAGAGTTAGAAGCGTTGGTCAGTAAGGCAAAGGCACTCGATGAGAATGGCGCGCGTCGAACCTATACCATCAATAGCCCTATTTCAGCAGCATATAAAATCCGCCGCGCCAAATTTGATGGCGATGTAAAAGCAACTGAAGATGAAGACGTGAGGGCGTGGCTCGTATCTTTTAACCTGCTTGAAGTAAAATCAGTATCGGAGCGCCAGCAACAGCAATTAGACTCAAAAGGGCAGCGACACGCTGCGGCGCAGTCAACGACAGGACATGAAAAAATATTGGCTCAATTTAGTGAGGTTGAAGGGCCTTGAAATTAAATGAGCAACTAACAATTGGCGGAGTGCCAGTAACAACAATCGAAAAAAAGCTAGTGCAACTGGATATAGGTTCTACAGGCAGGGCGAGCTTTCAAGTTGTTTGTGACTTTGAGCCGGCCGGATTAGTTGAGCTGCATATAGGATATCAATTAGACGCGTTAGAGCCTTACTTTTTGGGTGTGATTGAATCAAAGTTGTATTCAAACGGCTTGTGGCACTTAACATGTAGAGAGCTAATTGGCGCACTAAGCTTTAAAATACCTATGGCAATTAGACATGCAACGATTGAAAAGGTATTGGCAGAGCTATCACAAGGACAGCTAGAATTTGTCTTACCAAATGTACAGTATTCAAAAGCCGTCGCACCGGCATTCTACCATGCAGGAACAGGCATTGAAGCGCTACGCCAAATTGGTGCTGTTTGGCAAATACCTCATTACATAGTTCAGCAGCGACCAGATGGAAAAATCTACGTTGGCAGTTGGGAACACTCAAAGTGGGCCACCTCTGAGGTTAGTAAGTTCCCTGAACACGCAATTAAAACGATAAACAGCTTAAGCGGCGAGGTGTTAGCAATACCAAAGTTAAGACCTGGCATAAAAATAAATGGCCGATACATCACGGAAGTAACACTAAACAATGACAGGATGCAATTAAGATGGTCAAACAAGCTATTAAACGGCTCATACTAAGGTATTTTCCTGAGCTAGGTGAGCGAAAACATTTACCACAGCTGGCAAAATTTGTTGCTATATATGATTTGCCTACAGATACACCAAAAGCTAGCACTCCGTTTCGCCCATACAAAGCTGCAGATATACAGCTCATAAACCCACAGACTCTTGAGCCAACTGACGCACCGGTGTTTCAACAAGTGACACTAGCGATTGGCCAGCCAAATAATGCAGGTGTCATCTCAAATCCCAAACCAGGCATGCTTTGTCTACTGCAATATATTGATGGACTCAATAGTCTACCTGTGATCACTGCGATACTACCATGGCAAAGTTTAGTGCCAAACTCTAAACACACAGACGTATCTCTTTTACAAAGTGCTACCAGCAGTATCCAAGGCCGTGATGAAAGCTGGCATATGAAAACGGATAGAGATATCAGTCAATGTAGTGACACAAGCACCGTTATGGCGAGGTCAAGAAATGAAGCCTATCATGAGCGCACGAGCAAAATTGAAAGTCATGACATTACTAAGATAGATGGCAACCAAATAAACGAAGTAATGGGCGCCCTGAAAACAATTGTGGGTGAGACGGCGTTACTAACCGCGCTCGAAGGCGTATTGATTGGCAGCAAAAAACAAATTGAAATAAAAGCACATGATGATATGCAGTTACAAAGTCTGAAGTCACTTTATGCAAAAGCTACTGAGCTTGCAAAAGTAGAGGGGGCGACTGTATGGGTTGGTGACAACTCAGTTAATGCGATAAGAATTCTTTTAGAACTAATTGAGGTTGTAGCAAAGACTAACGAAAAAATAGCAACACACAAGCATGGGGTTACTAAGCCACCTCCAATTAACGCTGCTGAGTTTACAGGTTTTAAAAGCAAAGCTGATGCGTTACATGAGAATCTTCAACCAATAACCGAATGAGCACGTCAAGTGTGTATATCACTGTGTATACGGCATTGCTTTTTATTTTAAAAGTTGAATTAAAACAAGCGGTTAGTTGGTGGTTCGATTAGTCGTGCCAATAGATAGTCGGGATGTTCTGGGCATTATTTGGTGTATCTGATTGGTTTGTATTTGTCATAAAATCAAAAAGTTATTCTACAGTTTTTGTTTGTTTTGGTTAATCATATTTGTCGTGATGTTATGACGACTGTGTATATCAGTTCACACCAGTGTGTATATCGTGATAACTAAGCTGTTTGCCGCTATGCGGATACATATGACTAACGATAGATAGGCATTATCGCATAGAGGCGCGCTTAGAGTAAGGCGTAACCATGGCGGATTGTGTTATTAAAGCAGATCAAAGCGATAATTGGGGAAGTGACATCACTTATTGCTTTATCAAGCTGTCCAATTATCTATTGAGCAATCACTAAATCGCGATTAAAAGCGCTTTCTTTGAAAGTTTTTCCACATAACAACCGTTATAACTATCAATAGGGTTGAGACAACAATCAAGACATTAAAATTAAGTGTGTGGTTTTCGTAGGGCATGACTAGCAAACTTGCAATGGTGCCGCCAGAGGCTATCGCAAAGTGCTGTATCGCATTTTGCATACTAATAAAGGTGCTGCGCTCTTCTGCGTGAAGTGAGGTTATGAGTTCTGTCACTAAGATCATAGAGCGGGTAGCGCTTGCAATCACAAACAGGGTAAACAGTCCGGCTGCAAAAATAACTGAACTTATCGTAAAACCAAACAAGACCGTCAATATCATCAAGCCACTAAGAAAGTAAATTAAGTATGAGGTTGTGTGATTGTTTAGCTTACTTCGAGCGTATAGCTGAACTGCAGTAAACGAACACACACCACTTAACAAATAGCATGCGCTTAGCATCGAGCTTGAGATGCTTAAGTTGGTAATTAGCATCACCGGAAATTGAGTTGAAATTGCAAATGTACTTAGCACCACAAAAAATGCAATGAATAGAGCATATTTAAGGGTTTTGGTCGGGTGAAATGTGTTGACTGGCTTTAGGTTGCTATCGCTGCTTTGCGAAGCTTGCTTTATGTTTGAGAGAAAAATAAATGTAAATAATAGCGCTGTAATGGCTAAGCCACTTCCTAGTATCATGAACCCCAACTGCCAGCCTTGATTTGCTGTGATAAATAATAGAGCAGGGATCCCAATTGCCAAGGCGAGTGGAAAAGCACTCAGCAGTATCGCGGTGTCCTTTTTCTTATCGTTTTCATGGCTTATCTGGATCACCAAGTTGAGATTGAGTACTACCAGTGCGCCGCCACAAATGCCAGTTAATGCACGTACGAAAAGCAGGGTATAAAAACTCTCGAGTGCTGAAGTAAGCAAGGTTAACAATGTGGTTGCTGACAGAAAAATAAAGACCTTGTATTTCTCCTTTGAGAGGTTGCCGGTACCACGCACCCATAAACAAGTGAAAGCAGCGGCAATTGCATAAGCTGAAACCAGTAGTCCTGAATTTGATGGGCTGGTGTTTGAACTTAGCGCCATTTCTGCACTAAAGGGCACGATGATTAATGCATCTAATGCGATTAAAAAGTGGATGACAAAACATAACCCAAATTTCGCTTTTGGGCTTGCTAAGGTGGTCATTGAAGCTGAAAACATGGACATCCTTAATTGATATAAACAAAGAAGTTTTGATTGTATTAGCCTTAATTAGGTAATAAAGTGTCCATTATTGAATTGATAAACCCATATTTTGGGCTAATAAAATGATTGATCAGATTGACCCTCAGTGGCTTAACAGTTTCCACTGTGTTTATGAATGCTTAAGCTTCAAACAAGCAGCAGAGTTTCTGGATATCCCGACCTCCAACGTAAGTCGTCACATCGCACTACTTGAAGAGAAGCTTGATGCAAGATTGTTGGAACGAACGACAAGGCGGATCTCAGTAACAGAGGCGGGTGAGCAGCTTTATGGGAGTACCAAGCCGTTAATCGATTCGCTGTCGGATGCATTGCGAGAGGTGAGTAAACATGCTTCTACGCCAATGGGGCATTTGCGTATAGTGATGCCCGACATCCCCATTCTTGGTCAAGCAGTAGTAACCTTTTGCGCTGCGCATCCATTAATATCAATAAGTTGTGACACTAGCCTGAGTCCAAGAGAAAACCTATTAGATGGCTTTGATGTCGTGCTCTACTTTCATCGTGGCAAGCTTGAGGATAGCAATTGGGTGGTTAAAGAGCTGGCTCGACTACCAAGCGTCGTGGTGGCAGCTCCTAGCTTGCTCGAAAAGCATTCTGCGCCGTATAGATTAGAAGATTTACACTCTTTTCCTTGTATATCAACCCTTACCGCCGTAAACGGTACGCCCTGGATATTTACCACCAAGGAAGGAAGATTAACGACGGTGAATGTTAAATCAAACTTCAGAGTCAACAGTGGGTTTATAGCTAAGTCTGCCGCGCTATCTGGGGTTGGGTTTGCAATCTTGCCACTGAACTCCTGTAAGGCAGAAATTGAGTCAGGCGCGCTGATACCAATCGAGTTAGAGCTGCAACCGGAAGATCTTGTGCTTTATGCGTTCTATGCTGGGCGTAAACATCTGGCCAAAAAAATATCAGCGTTTTTGGCACATTTAGAACGCGCGCTACAATGACCATCTATTGATTTCTACTTTAATCCAAATCACCATTGATCGAATCTAGTAATTCAATAAGTGCTTTTGCTTTTTGCTCGTCGATACTTGGAAACTTACAGCGGATCTGCTCGGGAATTGTGGCAGCTTGATGTTGCAGATCATGCCCCTTACTTTGTAGTTTTACCACTCGTTTGCGCTTATCTTTCTCGTCTTTCACGATTGAAAGCAGGGCTTTGTCAGTCATTTTCTTTAAGATTTGCGTCATAGCACCGCCATCGATGGCGGTTTTCTCTAGTAACTCAGCAATGCTGATTTCATCTTTCTCCCAAAGTGCCATCATCACCACATATTGAGGGTAGGTTAAGTCGAGCTTTTGTAAAGATGCTCGGTAAGCACGGGCAATACCATTGGAAGCCATGTAGAGGCGGTGGCAGATTTGAGCGTCTAGTTTTAGTTGTGGGTAGTTCATCACATATTCCTGCAAAGTAGCTAAGCTATATTTTAATTTGCATACAAAGTATTTGCAATTCTAAAAATTTGATCCTATTATTTTGTGTGCAAAATAAATGTTTAATTGATTTTACTTCATCTAGAGTAAAGCCTCGCTGCGTTAGGGTGTAGGTGAGTACTCTACAAGCACAAACTTAGGAGAACGAAATGAAAGAACTACAAAGTATTGCATATACGGCGAAAGCCACTGCCACAGGTGGCCGAGAAGGTATGGCAAAGTCTGATGATGGTCGTCTTGATGTTGCACTTTCGACACCAAAAGGCTTAGGTGGTGATGACGGGCAAGGGACGAATCCAGAGCAATTGTTTGCAGCAGGTTATGCGGCGTGTTTTATTGGCGCATTAAAATTGGTGGCAGGCAAAGCAAAGGTGAAGTTGCCAGAAGATACACATATTAACTCTGAAGTGTCTATTGGGCCAATTGAAGGTGGCTTCGGGATAGCGGTGAAATTGGCGGTATCGGTTGGCGACTTAGACAAAGACACGGCGCAGTCACTTGTTGAGAAAGCTCACGAAGTTTGCCCATATTCAAATGCTACTCGTGGCAATATCGCGGTTGAGCTTTCAGTTATTTAACTAACCTGAGGTTTGGATAAGGAATGAACTAACTAACTGTTTTTTAATCACCTTAAATTATCTTCTTACCTAGCCAGAGAGTTTTGAGGATAACAAGGCGAATTTACGTACCAATAGCTGGCTATTGGAAGTGAATTCAACGCAGTTAGCGTTAAAACTGGCTGCTAGAAAGGCATTAATTATCCGAAGCTCAGGTTAACTAACTCAAGCGACCCTAAGCCAGCGTATTTTGACGCTGGCTTATGTGTTTTCTAACGGGTCGGTAACTTTAAAGCAGTGAATATCACCACCCGTTCTAAAATCAACACGTTTAACTTGCTCAACGATTTCCACCGTATTATAGCCATTGAGTAGACCAAACATTGCCGCTTGTTGGCCTGAGCCGATGGCATAAGATTGCGCTAAGGGTTCAGATTTACAGGTGCCCCTTTTTACACAACCATACCATACGCCTTTTTTGGGGTGGTATTTAATGAATTCCAGACTCTCAATTGTATCAAACTGATTATTTAAAAAATTGTGCTGCAAATTGTATATATCGCATGTTTGCCCGGTGCAAAACACTCTCCAACCATGATAATCAAACCACTTTTGGGCGTTATCGGTAACGATGATCTTGTCGGTAGTGGTTCTACTATCACAGGCTATTTCTGCTGTTTTTGCGTTATAGACAATGGTTGTCATTCCTTTTGACTCCTATGAAATTACACTCGATGAAACTATGCAACGAGCGCAGGTAAAAATGCTGATGGTATAAAGCCTTGAATGCTAATTAAATGTTGCACAAGAAGAAGTTTACCTGAGGTGAATGTCTGCACTTTCTAATTTCAGACAAGGATTATAAGAATTTTACGATGTTATTCAATTGTAACTTAAGTGAACTTTCTTCAATTTAGCTTATTACATCTAGCCACATAAAATGGGACGAAATTGACCGTTAACTCACAATCGTATTTATCACTTCATAAAGTTTTTTCATATCTATCGGTTTTGCGACGCAATTATCAAACCCAAGTTGCTGATAATTTTCTAAATCACCTGACATCACGTTGGCTGTGACGGCAACAAGCGGGGTTGTTTTATCTTGTTCTCTGACTTCTGAACACACTTTTAGGCCATCTTTTTTTGGCATCTGAATATCTACAAAAAAGATATCAGGTTTCAATTCGTGATAAAGCGCAATCGCTTCTTCACCATCCTGAGCTATGACAAGATTCGCTTCAGTTGGTTTAATCATGGCACTAAATATTTTTTGATTAAGTGGGTTATCTTCAGCAAGCAGCAGGTTTTTATCCTTCAAGGCGGGTATAGCCTGCAAGTCTTGCATGATAGATTGTTCTGGTGCGTCGCAAATATCGAGTACGAGTTCAACTGTAAACTCACTGCCGATACCTTCTTGACTCGTCACCGTAACACGGCCGTCCATTAACTCAGCGAGTTGTTTTACAATTGCGAGTCCAAGACCGGTTCCTCCATATTTTCTGGTGGTCGACGAGTCAGCCTGTTGAAAACGATTAAATAGCTTCTTTAGCGCGACTTCGGAAATACCGGCGCCCGTATCTATTACACGGATGGAGAGATGTTTACCGCCATCTTGGAGTATAACGGTTACAGAGCCGTCACTGGTAAATTTAACGGCATTGGATATCAAATTTCTCAGTATCTGCTTCAAACGCAGCGAATCACCAAGTCGATAGGGGTTAGCGAGTTCCTCAGTATGAATAATCAGGTCGATTTGCTTAGCACTGGCAGTATGGACAAACTCTTGTTTTACTTCAGTGACAATACTTTTGATATCCACCGCCGCTGATTCCATCTTTAATTCACCAGCTTCAATTTTAGAGAAATCAAGTAAATCATTGAGTAAGCTAAGTAATGTTTCTGTGGATGTCATGCCTTGTGCAATGAGTTCTTTGGAGTCTGCTGCATTTCTATGGTGCTTCATTAACTGAAATACACCATAAATACCGTTAAGTGGCGTTCTTAATTCATGGCTCATGTTCGCCAAAAAGTGACTTTTTGCTCGCTCTGAACTCTGTGCTTTCACTTTTTCACTTTCAAGAGAGCTGATCTGCTCTTTGATTTGTTTCGCAAGTTGGTTAAGGGTCACTTGAAGTGTTCTTAATTCTCTAAATTCAAATTCGCTTTCCGCAGAAACGTAATGTCCTCGTTTCAGTCGTTCACAATGGCGTTCAAGTGCTTGCATCGGATTGGTCAACCGTTTTGCTAATCGGCGTAAATACCAGGTGAGTAATACCACTAGCATCAACCCAATAAGCACTATGTATAACACTGCGCGTAAAATGTCGTTACTGTATACTTCGGCTTCTCGTTGTAGCTGTAAATCAAGTTCTACAAAATCGTCTTTTAGTGAATAAATAGGGCTGCGGTACACACCTTCAGTAGCATTTGAGTAATGTGTTCCCTCAAGCACAAGGTTTCGACTGGTGAGCCAGATAGAACCTTTTCCCTGATTGGAATCTAAAAATGGTTCAAGATCGACTTCGAGGAAAAGTACACCTGTATATTTATAGGGACGCATTAACGATGATAATTTTTGTCTAAGGGGAATGGCAAGAAACAACTTGGCCTGATCAGACGGTTTTTTTTCAATGCTTTCAACGGGGACAACAAGTTTGTCGATTTTTAAAGTGCGCCGCTGTTGCGAGAGGACCTTGTGAGCATGCTCGCTAAATACAGAGTTGTTCCAACGTAGGGTGTCAAACGGATATCCCTCTACGGTAAAGACGGAGCCATCGTTGATAAACGCAGATTTTACCATGTCGGTATTGTCGACTAAGTTAGTTAGCGCCTTAACCGCGTATTGAGTAAACAGTAAATCACTCGGTAAGGTAGATAAAATATGATCTTCACTTAATGGTGCAACTTGATAGATAAGCTCATTGACTTGCGCTTTAAAATCGCTGATAAGGCTTGCGCCAGTGCGTTTAACGTCTTCTTGCTCTAAGGTTGCTTTTTGTTGCATCAGGGAAAAGCCAACCATCGCAACCAGTACAACGAGGAAGAGAGAGAATAATGCCGTAATTTTTCTTTTTATTTCATCAACGATGCTGCGATTTGCTTTCATTCTGTCCCGACTTTGTGACGATAAATTGCATATATTGCGTCGTTTCTTCGACACTATACACACCACCTAGATAGCGTGTTAGTCCCTTTAACATGGCTTCCCAAATATAGGCCATAATAGGTTCATTCGGTTGTGGATAGGTTTCTTGCAAAGAGGCAATCAGTTGAGACAGTGCTTTGTCGCCGCGCTTTGTAAGTTCAGCTAAGCTGTCGCCGTTTGCTGGCAGCGCATTGAGCTCATCCCATAGTTTATCTTGTACCTTCTGGCTTTGCATAAAGTCAACAAGCAGCTTTAGATGCGGACCTTTTTTAGATTCTATGCCATTGGCAGGAAAAGCCAGTACATGAGACGATGCTAGAGACATCAGCTGATGATTACCCCACCTCGGTAAAGGCGCGATGGCTAGGTCGTCTTTAAGCTTGTCTTTAAGTTGACGATATGCCCAAATTCCATTCACAAAATAATCAAGCTTGCCGGTCTTAAAGCGATTCATTAAGCATTGGTATACACAGTCAGCGTCTATGATCCCGCTGTTGAGTAGTGATTGATAATTGGAAATTGCGAGGCGCATCGCTTTGGTGTCAAGCTGTGGCGCGCCGGCCTGAATGAGATTAGGCTGAAGGGCGTTTGCAAAGGTCACAAACCAATACATTTCATAAAAATTCCAGCCGAGCGTAGGTTTGTCTGCTACCGCTTGCTGTGCGTAGGTTTGTAAGTCGGTAATAGGGTGTGGCGCAAGTGCACGGTTAAAGTAGAGTACAAGATGGTTACCGTACATAATTGGTACGCCCTTAAGCTCACCATTGACCTTACTGTTCTCGATGACTTTTTGTGTGAGCTTTTTGCTTAACCAAGACTCAGGCACCTGAGAAAATTGCAGTTCTGACAATCCCATATAATCGCTTGGAATAATAACGGCATCTGGTAACTGCAGGGCATCTGCATACAACAATAACTCGCTTTTTAACTGATTGTTGTTAAAGGCAAGAATATTAACTTTAATACCCGTCTTTGCACTAAATTCTTCAAATAATGGCTGAAAATCAAAGTTTTCAAGTCCTACCGCGACATCTATCTCTGGCGGTTCACTTGCGCGTGCATTGACTGGGCTATAAACCAGAAGAAGTAACATGAACACCAAGCAAAGCATTTTACCCAGCATATCAGTACGCTTCCTTTATGGGCCTAAAAGTAAAAGGCATGTTAATGTTGCTCGGCATGGGGCATTTCTTACATAAAACTAATCGGATGTGCTTGTTATTGTAGACCAAATTTTTCTGTTTTAAATTATTTTCAGAATGACAAATTCAATTTACTAGGCAATTCAATTCTATTTCAGCCGTGAATAATTCACTAAAACACGATAAAATAACAGCCAAATAAGAATGATGAGTACGTCCTTGCTATGAAAAAAGGGTTTATGCTGGTCTGCGATGGCAGCAATGGCGCTGGAAAAACAACGGTTATTACCGGATTGGAAGCGCATTTAAAACAACGTGGTATTGAAGTTGTGATGACTCGTGAACCCGGTGGAACAGAGATCTCAGAGAAGATCAGAGAAATCATTCTAGATCCCTCAACCCCGGAAATGGCTGACATGACGGAACTTATGTTGTTTGGGGCCGCGCGTGCTCAGCACGTTCGTGAAAAAATTATTCCAGCACTTGAGCAAGGCAAAGTCGTTATTTCTGATCGATTTGACGCTGCAACATTTAGTTTTCAACATTATGCAAGAGGACTAGATCTTGCCACCATCACAACCATTAATCAGCTTGCGCTCGGCGGTTTTCGTCCAGACATGAATTTGATTTTGGACTTGGATCCTGAAGAGGGCTTAAAGCGAGTTAAATCGCGAGGTGAGGGGTTAGATAGACTTGAGGATGAAAAGCAACAATTTTTGCAGCGCGCACGTGAGGGTTATCTCGTTCAAGCGAAAAATGACCCTGAACGATTCACTGTGATTGATGCCAGTCAAACTAAAGCACAAGTACTTGAGCAAAGTATTGAACTGCTTGATAGCTTGATAGCCAAACACCTTACAGTGGATGGCAATGAATAATTTGCTTCCAAGTTGGCACAGCGGCGCTTTGAGTTATCTTGCTCGGGCACAGCAAAATGGTCGTTTGCACCATGCTCAGTTGTTATCGGGTAAAAAAGGCGTAGGAAAGTCTCTGCTTGCGGCGCACTTGGCAGATGCACTTTTATGCTCACATCCACAAAATCTCACTGCCTGTGGGCAATGTAAGCCGTGTAACTTGAACTTAGCTGGTAATCACCCAGATAGACTGAGTGTAGTACCTGAGGGAAAATCAATCGGGGTGGACGAAATTCGAGAGATTACGCATTTCTTGAACCATTCAGCGCAGCAAGGTGGCAATAAAGTCGCGTTGATTGAACACGCGCATTTGATGACCCATTCAGCCGCTAATGCGCTGTTAAAAACACTTGAAGAGCCAAATGCTAATCGTTATTTGGTCGTTACCAGCGATGATGACAGTAAGTTACCTGCCACCATTTTGAGCCGCTGTAATAAAGTGGCGATTCACTCGCCCAATCAAGCAGAGGCCGCGCAGTGGCTGGCAGCTAAAAATGTCGCTTGTGATTTCCCTTGGTTTGATGAATTTTCTCTACAGCCATTTATTATCGAAACGTGGCAACAAGAAGGTGCGCTTGACGATGTGACTGCGCTTTATCACGCGGCGAATCAATTAACAGTAGAGAGTGCGCAAACGGTTGAAAAGATTTTATTAAAGCACAGCGCAATGAGCGACGTATTCGCCCGTTTTTTGCTAAACCGTCTTAAAGGGGCGATGACACAAGGGAATGGTTTGAGTTTTAGCCAATATCAAGACTTAGTGAGCTTAGTACATCGGTTTATGTACGAACAGAAAAATGTGTTAGGGTTAAATCAAAACCTTAGCATTTCTAATTTACTTTTTGCCTTACAAAAACAGCTATAAAGAGGTGGTGCATGCAAGAGTTACTTGCGGATTTTGAAGATTTAGATGAGCTATATCGTTGTTATATGCCATTTCTGAAATCCGGTGGCATATTTATCAAGTCCAACGCCCATTTTGATATGGGGCAAGAATTAAAGCTCAGAGTTACCTTGCCTGACGCCTTAGAAGCGGACGAAGTTGACGTGGTCGTTGCTTGGTTAACACCGCAAGGCGCGCAAAATTCTAATCCACCAGGGGTTGGCGTTGCGTTTGTTGACGCGCCAGCTCTTAACGATAAAATAAATAAGCTTTTGGGTGCAACTTTGCATTCAGATAAACCAACTTACACCATGTAGAGCCAGTATGATTGTAGACTCTCACTGTCATTTAGATAGACTCGATTTTGAAAAGTTAGGCCTAAGCCTTGAAGAAGTACTCAGCAACGCGAGACAAAAACAAGTAGAACACTTTTTATGCGTTAGCGTGACGCTAGACCAATTTCCATCCATGTTAGAAAAAATAGCCCATTTTGATGATGTTTCTGCATCTTGTGGGGTACATCCACTGGATCAAAAAGATAAATTGGATGTTGAAAGGCTAGTGCAACTGGCGAGTAATGATAAAGTCGTTGCTATTGGTGAAACTGGATTAGATTATTATTATTCAAAAGATACGCATCAGGTACAGCAAGAAAGCTTTGCCGGACACATAGATGTGGCTAATCAGCTACAAAAACCACTGATCATTCATACTCGCGATGCAAAAGCGGACACGATAGACATTATGCGTGCCCACAATGCGCAAAATTGCGGTGGCGTGCTGCACTGTTTTACCGAAGATTGGCCGATGGCAAAGCAGGCACTAGACCTTGGTTTTTACATTTCAATCTCAGGTATTGTGACGTTTAAAAATGCGACCGCGCTTCAAGAAGTCGTTAAGCAAATCCCTATGGACCGATTGCTGATTGAAACCGACTCACCTTATCTTGCGCCTGTACCGCATCGTGGCAAAACTAACCAGCCTGCGTATGTACAAGACGTTGCATATTATATTGCTGACTTAAAAGGAGTGAGCTACAAAGCGCTTGCAGAGCAAACCACGAATAACTTTTACTCTTTATTTAATTTGGTGAAACGCCAAGATGGTAGCACAACTTAATCAGCTACCTCAGGTGTTGATGGGCCCGCTGGTTCGCCGAGCTGAGCAGAATAAAATTTGTATTCAGATTGTTACTTGTGAAACCGTGGACATCTCGGCTTCGCTATTGGCCCATCAAAGTCGATGTGAGGTTGAGACATTTCAGCTCGGTGCAGCCTGCTTTTTGCATTTTTTGATGATATGTAGCGAGGAGGCACTGCCAACAGCGCAGCTGCTTGAGTATCAAGTGCTCATTAACGGCGCTTCGTATAAGCCAGATTACCTGCGTTACGGAGAAGAGCTTAGCTTTGCGATACCTGCTAAACTGAATCAAATATTACATGGCTCATGCCGTAATCCTCATCACCACGCAAAAGACAGTCTACATACTGCAGATCAGTGGCAAGAGCAGCAACGCGAGCTTGGTGAGTTAGGCGCTGACTTGTGTATTTTTTCTGGCGATCAGATCTATGCAGATGATGTTGCCGGCGCCATGTTGTTGGCTATTCATCAACTTATAGCAAGGCTAGGTTTGTTTAAAGAAACCAAATTGCCAATGCACCTACCTGCTGATCAGCAAGCTCAGCTTTACCATCGTCATTTATATTTACCGAAGACGCCATGGCAGGAGCGCTCAAAGTTTTCACCGGGCTACTGGTTTCGAAAGGATGAACCGCACTTTTCTAGTGTTAAGGCCTTTAATCACCTAATTTTCTTCGAAGAGTTTGTCGCCTGTTACCTGCTAAACTTCTCTCATCTTGCTTGGCAGTTGGTTAACTTTGATGCGCTTCATTATGATGGTGGTAACGACAAAGTTAGGCGAATATTTGAGTCCGAACTTGACGCCCTAAAAGGCTTTGTCGAAACGTTGCCTAGTGCTGAGCGGTTGTGTGCGAACGTGCCTGTATTAATGATGTTTGATGATCATGATGTGACCGATGATTGGAACTTGACGGCTAAATGGGAACAGGCAATTGCAAACCATAAAGTGAGTCGCCGTATAATCAGTAATGGCATCATTAGCTATTGGCTGTTTCAAGGCATTGGCAATGACGCGTTTGAGTATAGCGGGGCGCTGACATCAGGTTTTAATTCAAGCCTGATTGACAACGAATGGCACTTTTCGGCGTTTGACAAACAAGTTCGTCGATTCACACACTGGCACTATTGTTTAGATACGTTTCCAAAAGTGGTGGTGCTAGATACTCGCACACACCGCTGGCGTAATGAACAGGATTTCAATGAACCAAGTGGTTTACTCGACTGGGAAATGTTGATGGAGCTGCAAGACACGCTTATTGACCACAGTGCAGTATTGATGGTAAGCCCAGCGCCAGTATTTGGGGTAAAGGCAATAGAAACCATACAAGCTGTATTTAACACCTGTGGTGAGCCACTGATGGTGGATGTGGAAAATTGGATGGCACATGAAGGGGCTGCAAAAAAGCTCATTGAAATTTTTAAGCGTCCAGATACACCTAAAGAAACAATTATACTCTCCGGCGATGTACATTATTCGTTTTGCTTTTCGGTTCAGACACGTTTTGGTCGTCATGATAACCGCATTTGGCAGTTAACTGCATCAGGAATAAAAAATGAATTTCCAAAGCCGCTTATCAATATTTTAGATAAGATGGACACGATTTTGTATGCCAAATATAGTCCTCTGAATCTCTTTACGAAACGTTGGCAGCTATCTGTAAGTAAGCATCCTTCTTCACTAAAAAAACATGGCTATTTGGTGTCAGACTCTGCGATTAGCTTAGTAACGCTTGAAAACGGCTTGCTAGAAAAGTATGAGCTACTACACGGCTCGGGGATCCACAGTCATTTTGAGTTATAAATCCTCGAAGGCTGAATACACCGTTTTTAGCTATTTGTAGCTTAGCTCGGTAGCGCATGTATGCTTGCATGATGCGCTAAACCCATCAAAAAACACATGCTCTTTTTCGCTTTTGCTATAGTTAATATAACGCGGGCTAACATCTCGACTATATGACTCTACTCAAGCGCATGTATTTGTTCGTTGTACCATACAGCACACTGAAATGGTTTTGTGTGGTGCTGCTATTGTTATTACCGAGCTTTCCTTGTGCTGCCAGTTTTCCCGAATTTAGCGATACGGCGCAGGTTATGCGACGCTATGACTATAATTCTGGCCTCAGTCAGGTCACGATAACTGCCATTACGCAAGATCAACTCGGGTACATTTGGGTTGGCACACAGTCAGGCCTAAATCGTTTTGATGGTCATGATTTTGTTCAATTTGAAGTAAAACAGAACTCCAAACATCATCTCTCTGGTGGCTTTATTACCTCACTATGCCACAGTGGTAAATATATCTGGGTTGGAACAAGTACAGGGCTTAGCATTTACGATACTGAAGCGGGGACCTTTCGCTCTATCTTAGCAGCGCAGAATGAGGCGGTTAGCTCAGATAGAGTGAAAAAAGTGGCCTGTTATGGTGAATCAGTCACTGTATCAACAGAAGAAGGCGACGCTTACCGGGTTAACTACCAAACCTTAACGCCTGAAAAGCTCTATTTAACCGGTAAATTTGTTCGTGAAGTCCAAGAAACAAGGGATGCATTTGTTTACCTCAATGCAGATGGCCTAGTTAGTCAGCCAAAAGACAAAGTCGGAGCCAATGTTCTGTTGGAAGGTGAGTTTAAAACACTGTCGCTTTCCCACGGACGGATATTCGTGGTTGACGCGGATGATAAAATCATTAGTTTCGACACTCAGTTCAATAAAGTGCAATGGCAAAAGTCGGTCAGCGCGAAAGTAAACCTCAGCATTCATCAAATTAAAGTCAGAGCGAATGAAATACTCGTCGCTTCCAATACAGGTGTGTTTATTTTAGACCTGCAAGGTAATACCAAACGTCATTGGTATCGTCGTGCAGAGCAATATGACGGACTACAAGACAACAATGTTCTGAGTGTTCAACGAGATAGAAATGGTGATTTGTGGATTGGCACGGAATCACAAGGGCTGCACTTTTTTAGTCAACTAAGCGAGTCGTTTGGCCATGTTGGTGAACAAAACTTTCCGCACGCGCCTTTGGGGCATCCAGATGTTAGGAATTTCGCATTAGACAGTAGTGAGCGTTTTTGGATAGGTACGTCATCCGGTTTATATATTTATCAAAAATCGAGCTTTATCGAAGCGCATCGAATTTTCCCGAGTTTATCTGCAATCAAAGGAAGCTTTATCACCCAAGTAAAGATTTATGATGACACCTTGTGGGTAACAACAAGGGGAGATGGCGTTGTTAGATACGCTTTAACACAAGGAGAATACAGCCATTTGATGCCAGACTCTGATAATGGCCCAGAACTCAGTTTTAATGATGTCATTGAGTATCAATCTCAGATCTTAGTGAGTTCAAGGACGCTAGGTCTTATGAGGTACGACGAAGAGTCGAAAACCTTAGTGCAGTTTTTTGAAAATCGTTCAGATGCGCCTTCACACGTGTCGTCGTTTAAAGTGGTCGGACAGGACCTATGGTTTGGTTCTATTGGTGAGGGGTTGTTTAGGTTTAACAAAGGTCAGCTTCATAACCTCACCACACAGGATGGCTTAAAGTCGAATTTGGTCTTTATGATAGATGAAGATCCATGGCAACGTATCTGGGTTGCAAGTGAAGCGGGTATTAGTTTAGTTGATAAACAAATGAAAGTTGTCCGTACTATTGGTGAGCAAGAGGGACTAGGAAACCAAGCCGTGTGGGGTCTGGTTTACGATGACTACGAATACATGTGGCTTGGCACCAGTGGTGGGCTGTCGCGCGTCAATGTAATGGATTTTGCCATTGACAACTTTTTACCTATTGATGGAGTACAGGCACATGAGTTTAACTACAATGCCGCGTGGAAAGCCCCTGATGGCCGAATTTTTATGGGCGGAGCCAAAGGCTTTAATCAATTTTTTCCTCAGAATGTATCAATTTCAAATACCGCGCGACCTATTTTGGTCTCCACAATCGAATTACTAGGCGAGCCATTAAAGCCAAGTCTCGAGGGGATCCTCACGGTCGCACCGGAGCTTGCGGGTTCATTGCGGCTACGTTATGACCAAAATATTATATCGCTACAATATTCAAGCTTGGATTTTGGTTCTGAGAAGCTGAACTTTTATTACCGTATTAAAGGATTAAGCGACAAATGGTTAAAACTTGCAAATGGAGCGCGGCAAATAAACTTACTCCAGCTTGAGCCCGGCACCTATCGAGTAGAAACCTATACCGTAAATCGCTTTAATATGCAGTCGCCCGTTCATGAATTTAGTATTTATATCGCCGCGCCAATTTGGTGGAATGCCTACTCGAAAACCCTTTACACCTTAGTCATTGTGCTGATCATCGCTGCATTTGTTCGAGCGAGACAGCGGCGCTATCAACAAGTAGTGCGGGATAATCAGAAAATGTCTGCGCTACAAGAGCGGTTGGAGTTGTCGTTGTGGGCGAGTGGTGACGAACTTTGGGACTGGCATGTTGAGTCGGGTAAAATTTATCGCTACAGCGTGAATCCAAGGATCGACTTTAGTGAACTCCAAGATAAACTTATTCTCAATGAGCTTGACCAGTTTGTACACCCAAAGGATTGTGTGTTACTTGAGGAGCGTCTGCAATCCTGTGTCGACGGACGAGAAGACGTGTATGAACTGTCTATTCGAGTCAAAGATCAACAAGGAGAGTGGATCTGGGTATTAGATAGAGGAAAGGTGGTGGCCCGAGATGACAATGGTAGAGCAACGCGGATAGCGGGGGCACTGAAAGATATTGCTGATTTGAAAGCACATCAACAAGCCTTGCAGTCGTTAAACGAGCAACTTGAGATAAAAGTCGCGATGCGCACCGATGAGCTATATAAAAAGAATCAGAAACTTGAGCAAGCAATGTTTGAGTTAAAGCAAACGCAAGAAGACTTGATTGAAAGTGAAAAAATGGCTTCTTTGGGTGTTGTGGTTGCGGGTGTTGCGCATGAAATCAACACCCCGTTAGGTATAGCTATCACCGCACTTTCGCATAATGAAGACTGTTTATCTGAGCTGGTAGAAAAGCTTGAGAATAAAACTCTTAAGCAAAAAGATTTGGTCACCTCCATCGATGCACAGCAAGAAGGCTATCTGCTGATCAGTCGCAATCTGCAAAGAGCAGAAAGCCTTATTAGTAACTTTAAGCAAGTCGCAGTCGATCAATCCAGTGAGACGGAGCGTGATATTAACCTGCTTGAATATATCAATGATGTATTCGATTCACTCAAACCATTGGCTAAAAATAAAGAAGTATATTTGTCTATAGATGGGAATGCTGGTGTAAATCTTTCCACCTATCCAGGCGCGGTTTATCAAATAATGGCAAACCTATTTAACAATTCCGTTATCCATGGCTTTGAGGGGAGTGCCTCTGGCACAGTCAGCGTGTTAGTTGAGGCGACAGATAGCCACTGGACTATTGTATACCGCGACAATGGTGTCGGCATGGACGAAGCAATGCAAAAGACCTTGTTTGAGCCATTTGTAACCACAAAACGTAATCAAGGCGGATGCGGATTAGGCATGCATATTGTTTATAATTTGGTAACGCAACTTTTAAAAGGGGAGATCCGCTGTAAAACGGCGAAATTACAAGGTGTCGAAATTACAATAAAAGTACCTTTCAAGAAAATAATGGCTGAAAATTAACTTAGGTGAATTACTGCAAGCTAACGGCCTGTGACAATGCTTCTTTTAGGAGTTTGTCATGTTCTTATTATCTCAAGTTTTGGTTACCCTTGCTGTTTTACTCGATCTCGCCTCATTTCAATTTATGAAACGCCAGCAGGTGTTATTGGCACTAAGCTTGTCGACTGCACTTACTGCAATTCACTTCTATCTACTTGATGCTATGGCTGGTGCTTTGCTTATGGCGGTTGCGAGCCTCAGATATCTGGTGTTTATCAAATCGCAGTCAAAGCGCTTGCTTATCGGGTTTCTACTACTCAATACAGTGCCACCTTTAGTACATTTAAATGCAAGTTACGAACTTTATGCTGCTTTTGGTAGTGTCTTATTGACATTTGGCGCATTTATTCGCGAGCAGGTGGCATTTCGGTGTGTGATGATGTTAGGTACAGTGTGCTGGCTGATACATAATTGCTATGTCGGCTCACCCATGGCGATTGTGCTAGAAAGTACTTTTTTGGTGAGTAATTTGATTGGGCTAGGGCGAATTTATATGAAACGTAAAACGAGTAAGTTGAAGGTTGAGTAAAACGCTCTGGCTAGCAGCCGAGTTGAAGTGGATCCAATTTTACTGGTATAGACACTAATAAAATTAGAAATATATAAAATAATTCATTGGGTTAGATGAGGCTCTACCTACTTTTCAAACCATTCGCATTGAGTACAAGTGGTATCGAAAACGCGCTGAAATAAAAAAATAATAAATAATCTTTATATAAATCATAATGTTAATATCTATTTGTGTAAAAATTGCATAAATAATATTGTATACAATATATCTATTGTGTATTGTTTGTTCGTTACCAAAAAAACACTCAAATCAATGGGAACAAAAGGACAACAATATGCGTAATAACAAAAAAACAGCGCAAACACTGTGTAAATCACTCACAGCATCAGCACTTGCTTTAGCATTGGGGACTACTACTGCATTTGCTGCAGATGGCAATAGTACTGTGAAAGGGAGCATTGTTAATGGTCAAGGTCTTGAGTTATCGCAGGCTCAATTGACCTTTACACATAAAACTAAGGGGCTGAAGTTTGCTGTACAAACGAATGGCAAGGGCGAATACATTTTACGTAATCTGCCTGTTGGCCGTTACAGCGTGTCAATTAATAAAGCAGGATTTGAAACTGTTATTGAAGAGGATGTTGAGCTTAATATTGGACAGGCACTGATCTTAGACGCTCAACTATTACAACAAGGACAGGATATAGAACGGATAGCGGTGACTGGTACGGCTATCCGACGTGTTGATATGGCCTCGTCAACGGCTGGCGTAACCTTTACAGACGCAGAGCTCAAAGTCATGCCAGTAAACACCGGCTTTGAAAGTATCGCGTTACTCGCACCGGGTACCGCTGAACCTGGTGGTAGTTCGTTTCGTGGTGCATCAAGCTTTGGCGGTTCTTCGTCAGCAGAAAATGGCTATTACTTTAATGGCCTAAATGTCACGAGTATTCAAACGGGTTTAGGCTCAATTCGCTTGCCTTGGGAAGCTATTTCGCAAACCCAAATTAAAACGGGGGGAATTAGCCCTGAATTTGGTGGTGCATTAGGGGGGATAGTTAATGCAATTTCTAAATCTGGTGATAACGAGTTTAACCTCGGCGCAGAAGTGAGGGTCGATCCTTCATCAAGCCATAGTTATCACGACTCTAATTATTTAGATAACGGCACCATCAATATAAATACTGAGCAAGATTATGACTCGTTCAAAGAACTGCAAATCTGGGCGAGTGGCGCACTCATTGAAGACAGCTTATTTTACTATGGCCTGTATGCGCCTCGACGAGAGGTTAATCGCTGGGCTGGACAAACGACCTTCAATGACAGAAGCCGAGATGAAGACCGCTGGTTTGCAAAACTAGATTGGTTCATCAATGAAGACCACTCAATCGGTTTTTCAGCCATGAATAACAAAAGAGAATGGACGAGACAAACCTATGCCTATGATTGGGAAAGTGATGCGATTGGTGATAAACAAGGTGTAGCGGCTCCAGGTGAAGATGGCGGTAAGGTTTACAGCATCAACTATAATGGGTACTTTTCAGACTTCTTCTCGGTGTCTGCGGTAGTTGGCCGAGTCACAGAAAATGTAGAAAACATTGTCGCATCGACCGTACCGGGAGTTTGGGATGAAAGAGAAGGGACGGTAACGTTATCAAGCCACACGGCAAGCGGTGTTTCTGAGCAAGAATTTATCCGTGACCAAGCGAGAATAGATTTTAATATCGATTTGGACTACCACTCCATTCTGTTCGGTGTCGATTACACCAAAGTGACAGTAGATTATTTTGAAGGTCAAAATGGTCTTGGAGACGCGGAAGGCTGGTGGACAATTAAAACCGCTGGTGAAGGGAGTATTTCCGGTGCTGCACTTGGTCAAGATTATATTGAACGCCGAGTGAGGACTCGGACGGTTGACTCTGAGGTTAACTCGCTTGCTTTCTACGTGAATGATTCTTGGCAAGTCACCGACCAACTCGTATTAAATCTGGGCCTGCGTTATAGTCAGTTTGAAAACACCGTTACCGACGGCAGAGCATTTGTTGATATGGATAACCAACTTGCGCCTAGATTTCAAGCGATTTATGACCTAAATGGTGATGGCGAATCCAAAGTTTTCTTTACTTACGGGCGATACTTTCAACCTGTGTCTGCCAACATGAACATCACTCAAGGCTCGGCTTCAGTAGAGTGGTTTGAGTATTTCGACCTAGATCAAGTAGACAGTGATGGTTATCCTGTTTTATTGAGTGATGGTTCGCCAAGTCGAGGGGAAATGCTTCGAGATAGACGCTGGCGCCAACGCGGAATTACAGAGCCCGGTTTGATAGCTTCGTCCACCCTTAAGCCGATGTATTCTGATGAATTGACCTTAGGGTACCAGACCACCATTTTTGACGATATGGCATTTGGGGTTAGGGCGATTTATCGAGATCTTGGACGCAGTGTTGAAGATACGGATGTCGGCCCTGTGCTTGCGAAGAAATTGGCCGAACTCGGTATCCAAGACAATGTCGGTCAGGGTTCTTACTATGTGCTAAATAACCCGGGTGAAGCGATCACCATGAGTTATGACTTTGATGGCGATGGCCAAGTCGATGAAGTGACACTTAGTGCAGAAGAGCTTGCCCTGCAACAAGCAGTGCGTAAATATCTGGCACTTGAATTTACCTTAGAAGGCAATATTACCGACAAGTTACGGATTAATTCTTCTTATACTTGGTCACATAGCTATGGTAATACAGAAGGTTTAGTGAAAACCGATAACGATCAGGCCGATCCAGGTTGGACAACTTCCTATGATTACGCGGATCTGATGGATCACGGCTATGGTAATTTGCCGAACGACCATCGCCATTCAATAAAAGTATCAGGTTCTTACGATATCACAGATGAGTTAACTCTGGGGCTGGTTGCAAGAACGTCATCAGGTCGCCCGACTAACTATTTCTCAAAACACCCTGTCGGTGTAGATAGCTGTGCGCCTGGTAACCCTTGGGATGCTTGCGTGAGTAAATATTACGGCCATGTTTCGCATTATGACGAAAACGGTAACCCAGCCCCTCGTGGTAGTGTAGGTAATCTTCCTTGGGCAACCACGGTAGACTTATCACTCAGTTACTCTACCGATATCATGGGACATGACTTGTTACTCAAGGGCACCGTTTATAACCTACTAAACAGTGATAAAGCGCTTGGGATCAATGAACAGCGCTCTTTAGATGGTGCAAATGGCTTAATCGTTAATCCTGACTACGGCATAACAACGTTACGACAAACTGAGCGTTACGCGTCGTTGGTTGCAAGGTTTACATTCTAGTTTCCCTGGTGATAGCCAAGTCTGGGTGCTATGCACCTAGTTCTTGGTTTAAGCCAAGCCAAGTGTTTGGCTTATTTCATGTCACGGAGAGTATGATGACGTTAACAATAGATTTGGAGCAGATACTGAGTCACGCGAAAGTAATAGAGTCGGTTGACATGCATACCGCCGGAGAGCCTTTGCGGGTGATTGTCGGTGGTTTCCCTGAACCTCAAGGCAACACTATTTTAGATAAAAGGCAATACTGCGTAGAAAATCTTGATCACTATCGCACCGCGCTGATGTATGAGCCTAGGGGTCATGCTGATATGTATGGTGCGCTTATCGTTGAAAAGCAGTTACCAGAAAGCGATTTTGGCGTGTTATTTCTTCATAATGAAGGGTACTCAACAATGTGTGGTCATGCGGTTATTGCTTTAGCCACACTATTTTTACTGCACAATCCTGCAAAGAAGCAGTTGTTGATAGATACGCCTGCTGGGCTAATTACTGCATGGCTAAGAGACGGCCAAGCTGAATTTGCTAATGTACCAGCAGAGGTGGTGACACTTGATAAGCAAGTGAAGACATCTGAATTTGGTTTAATCTCAGTTGATATTGCATTTGGTGGTGCGTTTTATGCCTATATTGATGCTGATAAAATCGATTTAGCTCTTACGTCAGCAAATGCAGCTTACATTCAGCAGTTAGGTTTAACGCTTAAACAAGAAATTGCAACACAGATTAGCTTAGTGTGTGACGATGCGCGCCTCGCATTTTTATATGGTGTGATTTTTTATTCCAATTCTCAAAAATCGGACTCTGCTCACAGTAAGCATGTGTGCATTTTTGCCGATGGCGAATTAGATCGCAGTCCAACAGGGACAGGGGTCAGTGGTAGAGCTGCAATTCTTGCCGCCAGAAATGAGCTCGCCGCAAATCAGCATATCTTTATTGAAGGTATATTAGGCTTGGGCTTAGATGTTTGTTATCAACTTAGTGATGATAGTAAATCATTAATCCCAATAGTTTCGGGCATGGCCTATATAACAGGCCGACACCAATTTATTTTAGACGACCACGATCCATTAATAAGAGGATTTTTACTACGATGAATGTAGATTACGCAGCCAGACAGCAACGCTTAGCCAATAAATTACAACAACATCAAAGCGACGCTATCATTATTTATGGCTACGAGAATATTGTATATCTAACCGGCTTCACCGGCCATGCCGCAACATTGTTGATGTCTTCAAATGGGCGACACCGACTCATCACCGATTATCGTTACTATGAGCGTGCTTGCAATGAAGCGGTTGGAGTCGAAGTTATTTTAAGAAATCGTGATAAAGAAACGCTACCTGATTGTATTTTTAGATTATTGGATGGGCCGCGACAGCTTGCATTTGAAGCGCATCAAATCAGTCACGCAGATTATGTCTCATTAAACATCAGCGCAAAAAATACCACGCTTATCGCCGCGCCGCTTTGGGTGGAATCACTAAGACAAGTTAAAGATAGTGATGAAATTAACTGTATTAAACGCGCCGCCGAGATAGCTGACTCGGCGCTTGCCCATACACTGCCTTTGTTAAAAGTAGGGATCACTGAGCGAGACGCGGCAATTGAGCTTGAGTATCAGATGCAAAAGCTAGGCTCCGAAGGACTCTCTTTTGACACAATCCTATTATTTGGTGCACGCTCTTCCTTACCGCACGGAAACCCAGGACAGACAAAACTTAACCTAGGCGATTTAGTACTTATCGACTTTGGTGCGGTGATAAGCGGCTACCGCTCTGATATGACGCGAAGTTACGTGTTAGGGGAGCCGACGAAGCAACAACAATCCATTTATGACACGGTCCAACATGCGCAGCGAGCTGCGTTGGCGCTAATAAAAGCGGGCGTTAACTGTGTAGATTTAAATAACGCATCACACGATGTGTTGAGTCATAGTGACTTTTCACAATACGCAGGTGAGGGACTTGGTCACGGTGTGGGGCTATTTCTACACGAGCAGCCGTTTATTAAACCTGGGGTCGATCACCAATTAGAAGCTGGCAATATCATTACCATAGAGCCGGGTATTTACATTCCAAATTATGGTGGTGTGCGCTTGGAAGAAGATGTACTGGTGACTGAAAATGGTTTTGAATGCTTAACCCACGCGCCACAAGTATTTCAGCTAACAAACTAAGGAATGATGATGCAAATTATTACTCGCCAAGAAGTCGCGGATAGCCTCAATTACCCAAGCTTAATTCAGGCGCTTAAACAGGGTTTTGCGCAACCAGCAGGTACACCAACACGGCAAGTTTTTGAGCTAGATGATAGTCACAGCAATCATGACGCTTTTGCTGTTTTACCTGCTTGGAATGCCGATGTGATTGGCGTAAAGGCGTTTACCTATTTCCCTGATAACAACCAGCACGATAAAGCCAGCCTTTACTCAAAAATCATGCTGTTCTCCAGACAGTTCGGCGAGCCGCTCGCGCTTGTGGACGGCACCGAAGTAACGTTGTGGAGAACCTCTGCTGTGTCAGCATTAGCCGCGGAGTATTTAGCACCTAAACATGCTAAACATTTGGTTTTCTTTGGCTCAGGCAATTTAGCCAGTTACATGATTAATGCGCATTTAAGTGTTAGAAATTATAGTAAAATTTCAATAATTGCACGTAATCCTGAAAAAGGACGCTTGTTGCTGGATCTATTGTCCTCGCAGCATCAGGGAGTGGAATTTTCATTGTATCAGGAGGCAACCGCGTCTGTTATTGCTTCAGCAGATGTGATCGGCTGTGCAACAGGCAGTCATACGCCTTTGTTCAATGGAGAGTGGTTGAGCGATGGTACGCATATAGATTGCATTGGCAATCACCATAAAGATTGTCGAGAAATTGATACCACAACGGTAACTAAGAGTCGCGTTTTTGTAGATAGTCGCGCCAATGTATTGAACGAGGCGGGCGAATTGTTGTTACCGATCAGTGAAGGTAAATTTAGCCCAGATAAGGTGGTTGCAGAGCTTAGCGAAATGACTAAAAATAACCTAGGTCGAAGTAAAGAGAATGAAATTACTTTGTTTAAGTCTGTAGGAACAGCACTGAGTGATTTAATTGGAGCGAAATTAGTGTATGACTTGGTTCAAAAATAAAGAGCACGGTAAAGTGTATGAAGTAACCGCAGTAGTCAAAGCTGCTGATAAGCGCTTGGTGAATCCGCTTATTTGTCACGAATGTCATATGTTGGTTAGTTATCAAGGAGTTGGTGGCGAAACGAAAAGTGAAAAGCTCCTATATGACGAGGTGTTTTACAAAGCGTTTCAAAACCACGATAGCTGTTACGTCATGGTGGATGACAATGGTATTCGCCATTATCATCCAAGTGAGTAAAGTGACTTATTCAAGTAAGTGAACACAATTGAACACAATTAAGTGAATAAGCGCTAATTTTTGACCTGACAGAGTACAAATATAGAACGCTATAAATTCTGACATTTCAGCTATTGGTCAGGTGCAGACTGCGGTATTAATACGTTTCTGCCCCATTTCGATTCAGCAGTGTGATGTGCAACCAACTTTTTTAGCTTCAGTTGACCCAACTTTAGTAATGCTACTGAGTTTCGAAAGGGCTCTGACATTT
>NZ_JANHZS010000021.1:0-120663 GCF_041414765.1 Pseudoalteromonas sp. DY56-GL79
ACCGACGACCTTCGATTCTTTCCAGGTTTAGCGAGTCCGACGAATGATTTATCATTCTGCTCCATCCCGCGCCTGTAAATTCTTAAAAAGGACTTCCTTTTCAAGAGGCCGCTATAATAATGGATTAAAATTTTATTGCAAGGGATTTAACGCTTAAAACAATCCAAGTGCGCAAAAATCCCACAACCTTCAACTTAAACCGTTATTTATTCTATCGTTCGATGATGTGGACTGATCAACTTTTGCCATTGCCAATCGGGGTGCCCCATAACAATAAAGTCTGGGTTTTCGGTAGTTTCTCGTCGATTGTAGGTCAGCGGGTTAAACTCTGCATCGGTAATACAACCCCCGGCTTCTTCCACGATGATTTGTGACGCGCCAGTATCCCACTCTCCAGTTGGTCCTACACGTAAAAAACAATCCGCCTTACCTTCTGCGATAATGCAGGCTTTTAATGAACATGATCCAAGTGCCACAGTGTCAAACTGACTATTTAAGTACTGACTTACCGCTTCAAGCTTTTGTCTACGACTTACAGCCAATGTCAGCGTTTCTCGTGGCGAGACGAAAATACGTTTACTTTCGCCTGAGTCACTACGTTTAAACGCTCCTTCATCTTTGCTGGCGTAATATGTCAGCCCTTGAGATGGCCAGTAAATGACGCCTAACACAGGATGATTATTTTCGATGAGCGCAATATTGACGGCAAAGTCACCGCTTTCAAGAATAAACTCCCCAGTGCCATCCATAGGATCGAGTAACCAGTAGCGCTGCCAACTTTGTCGCTCACTCAATGGTGGAATTGGTGTTTCTTCAGACATTACCGGAATGTCAGGTGCTATTTCAGCAAGACCCGCCATTAAGATCTCATTAGATGCCAAATCTGCAGCAGTAACAGGAGTGTGGTCAGACTTTTCTTTTTTACCAATATCGTCAGCTTGATAAATTGCCATAATGGCTTCACCGGCACGTTTTGCCAGTGCGATGCAAGGCTCTAAATAGGACTGCAATTTACGCCTCCAAATTCAAATGTGCTTTTAATAACAGTAGTGCCGCGACACTTCTTGCTTCGGTAAAGTCCTCTTGATGTAACAGGTCATATAGTTTATCTAGCGGCCACTTCACTACTACCAGTGGCTCTGGCTCATCACCTTCAAGCTGCTCAGGGTAAAGTTCACTAGCGACCAAAATATGCATTTTGGCATTAAAGTAACTCGGTGCCAGTGACACTACTTTGAGTTCAGAGAAAGCATTTGCACCAAAACCCACTTCTTCTTTTAGCTCTCGGTTACCCGCTTCCACCGGGGTTTCGCCAGGGTCAATTAGCCCTTTGGGAAAGCCGAGTTGATAGTCATGTGTTCCTGCACAGTATTCTCTCACTAATAATAGCTCATTATCAGCAGTTATGGGCACGATCATTACTGCGCCACGACCACCGCCACGAACTCTTTCGTATTCTCGTTGCTCGCCATTCGAAAAAGATAACGAAAGTGCTTCTACCGTGAACAATTTGCTTTTAGCCACGACGTCGCAAGCTAAAATTTCTGGTGGTGTGGGATGCTTTTTATGTGACATAGATCATTATTTGCTATCATGGCGAATAACCTAATCATAAAGCCTTTGAAGTTAAATGCCTATGCTAAATTGGTCAAATATCGATACCGTTTTGTTAGATATGGATGGCACATTACTCGACCTCCATTTTGATAATCACTTTTTTCTCGACGTCGTGCCTAAGGCACACGCAAAACGTCAAGGCTTAACCCTTGAGGCTGCAAGGGCCGACATCCTCGCCCGTTATGACGCAGTAATGGGCCAGATAGAATGGTATTGCCTAGATTATTGGCAGGAGCAACTACAGCTGCCCATTATGGAGCTTAAACGTGAAGTACAACACTTGATCTCAATTCGTGAGGATGTACCAGCGTTTTTAGAGGCCTTAAGAAAGAGTGGAAAACAGCTTATCTTGTTGACCAACGCTCACCCAAACAGTCTAAGTTTGAAAATTGAGCGTACCCAATTCGATAAGTATCTCGACAAATTGGTTTCAACCCATGAATATGGCGTAAGTAAGGAAAGTCAGATATTGTGGCAACAGGTAGAGCGTGATTTGGGCTTTGATAAGTCCCGCACTTTATTTGTGGACGATAGCATTAGCGTGTTAAATGCTGCGAAAGAGTTTGGTATTGGGCATTTGCTTGCCGTTGCTAATCCTGATAGTCGGCAACCAGAGCGAGAGATCACTGAATATCTTTCAGTCTCCGATTACCGTACCTTGCTACCTATTATAGATTAAGCTGGGTAGCGAGCTTTTAAGCCGTCGTACACGTGTGTTTTAAAGTCTGGGTGCGCTGTATCTAGACTTTTCACCACTTCGACTAAGTGTTCGTTATCTTCTTGGCCATTCCATACCTTGATATAAGAACCATCTTTATAGCCATGGTCTTGACGGAAGAAGTTAAGCGTGTTTTTACCGACATATCCACGGTATAGGTCATCAATAGACATCCCGATTTGCTGCATACATCCCGCAAACGCATGGGCATCAAATTCGCGTTTGGTCACAGCCGCACTTGCAAGCAATTCAAGGGTTTCCTTGAAGTCTTCTGCGGTAGTCGGCTTTGCCAATTCAGCTTCTAACTGAGTCGCTAGTTGCTCAAATGACGTTTCGCCATCGATACGTAAAGACAAGCCAAAATGAAAAATATCCACTAGCTCTAAAATCACTTGCTCAGTATCTGGCGTTTGCTTTTTCCACCATTTCCAACCGTAGTGATCTAGCATTTCTGCACACTCAACCCAAATTGCGCGGTACCATTCAAACCCTTGTTCAAACCATTGTTGGTGTACTTTGGTGTTCATGGCATGTTGCATTTCTAGCATAACCACAAGCTTAGTGATGTTTGCAGACATTGTGCTCTCTCTTCATGGAAATCAATTACGAGCGATATCATACCGAAGTGAAAGATTTTCGCCAGCGCTTAGGTCTTCTGAGTCGATATCAACTTGAAACCCTAGGAACTTTTTATGCGTCATTTTATTTTATCGCTCGCTTTGGTTTGCTCAGCCTTTGTCAGCGCAGCTGAAATCACCAATATCGCCGCAGCACCTGAGCAAGTGAGCCCACTCCTTCCCGGCATTGATGCCCCTGCATTACAACTCAAAGATAAGTCAGGTAAAACTGTCGACCTCGCGACACGCTATAAAGAAAATATCACCGTACTGGTGGTTTATCGTGGTGGCTGGTGTCCATACTGTTCAAGACAGCTCGCGGGGATCCAAGAAATTGAACCACAGCTTGTTAAAATGGGGGCACAAATTATTGCTATCGCACCAGACTCACCTGAGGCGCTGGCAAAAAGTACAATTGAATCCCCTCACTACCAACTGTTGTCTGATAACGAAATGCGGATGAGCCAAGCGTTAGGTCTCGCCTATTTCCTAGATGATAAAACAGCCCTTGCTTATCGCAACAAGTTGGGCGTAAATTTTGTTGATTTTGAGGGGAACGATAAAGTTGCCTTGCCGGTGCCGGCGGTATTTGTAGTCGATAAGAAGGGCTTGATCCAATTTCAATACGCAAACCCAAATTACAAAGTGAGATTGGATGAAAGTGTGCTACTAGCTGCGGTAAAAGCCGCGAGTCAACTATAGGAAAAGCACATAAAAATGGAGTCCGAAGACTCCATTTTTAGCGATTTTCTAACCGGTTATAATCAAATAAGCCATATTCAACGCCACGTGTTTGCTTGGCAATATCGTGGATCAAATCACTGTAACGCCAAAACTCTGGGTGAGTCCTGCGGATCCCGTATTTCGCTCGTAGCGCTCGGTAATCCGACTCACTATTCATGTGGCTAAATGATGAGACGAAGTCCTCTTGTGCTGCCTCGCTTTCTAAATACCAAATTGCCTCTGGGTAATCTCCGATAAAGCCTGGCACAATCGTCGCAGTGTCTTCTGTATAAGCTCTTTGCCCTTCTTCATTTAACAAACTGGAGATGTTGTAGTGAGCATTATGGTGTAATAGCGAGAACGCTTGATGTGAACCGTCGCTTTGTTTAGTAATAATAAACGAGACCTGAGGAAGCAAATTAATCGCCCTAACGGACATGCTATTGAGTGCCTGCAGTGGCTTGCCTACGGCTTGATAGTCATAATCCCGATTTAGAACGGGTTTAAGCACAGCATGCAGTTTGTCATACAGCTCTTGCTTTGGATCGTCCGTTTCGTATTTTATCCCCGTTGGCGCACCGATTAGTGATTTACGATTGATAAACTCACTTAAACTCAAGTGTGACTTACGATACCAATAGCGTTTAATTTCCTGACGATGACTAAGTGGCAGTAAATTTAAAAAGTTTTGCTCACCTTCAAGCCTCAAGAAGTCCATATATAAGCGTGTGATCAGCTGATGACCAATGTTGCCATACACGTCAAAACCCGCCACCAGCAAGTAGTGAATGCGCTCGAACAAAGCATAGTCTAATACCCAAGCTGTTTTGGGAGGCTGACCAATAAAACCTTTAACCACCGTTGCGCTATCAAAATGACGGAAGATAGTTAATGCTGCATTCGGGTTTTCCCCCTCACCACGCCAAATCAAGTCCATATTGAGGCGCTGCCCATCGGCAAACATCTTATCTGCAAGCTCAGTTTTAGCATGTAAGTAATCCTGCTGCTTAGTGGCGTATTTAGCCCAACTGGAAAGCGGTAACGCATTACTTTGCTCAGCCGCAGGTAGCACCAAATCTTCATCATGTTTAAGCAGCAGCTGGTTCACCGCTTCATTGCTATTTTTTTCAGGATCAACAAACGCCACCCAAAAATGGTCGTTAATGACGTTAAGCGCTATTTGACCTCGGCATACAGGGCCTTTGATAAAGCCTTTTACAATTAACTCGGCCTCATCCAGCATAAATTGATAACGAGAATTGACCGGAATATCTTTGAATACCTTAAATGGGTTTGCTGCAAGCTCTGGCTCATAACCTAGCAGTTCATCCACGTGATAATCCGCTGCATAAAATTGCTGATGTAACCGTGATAGCTTAGCGTCGTTCAATGCCAGTGGCATGTGAGTTTTTGACAAAATAGTACTGCGCACTTGCATCAATCGATAATACACCCTATCGATCTTAGGATCGTCAAACGGACGCACCGAGCTCACCAGCGCGATTGGCTGACCAGGCGGTGTGCTTGAGCGTACCAATTGGAAAAACGCGGGGTCATCCAGATGAGGAAAGTGGATATGGGCTAAATACCAATGCTCAAAAATATAACGCGCGGCAAGGCGGTGTTTATTCGAGTCCTGATTAAGAAATTGTTCCCACTTCTTCACTTCTTTTTGTGCTGCAACACTTGGCTTCGCAATCTGGCTCATTTTACTGCCACTTTGCAGCCATGCTTCCAAGGTTTTGAATTCATCCTGCGTGAGCGCTGGTAAGCCGTAGGGCATACCCGCATGAGGCTGTTGTTTCGCAAGGGTAGAAAATTCATCCATGGTTGGGCAAGACTGCGTTCTATCTAAAGAGAAATCAAACTCTTTACCCAAGATGCCTTGCTCAGGAAAACGATGAGACATTTTTAACAGCAAGCTATTATAAAGCACACTTCCAGCTAGGTTGCTGTATTCAGATTGATTGCGCTCATTCAGCACTGGGGTAAAACCACGCTCACGCCACTGTGTCGTGGTTTGGGCGTCAAACAACAGCCGGGTTGGTGTTTGAGCTAACAACCGCGTGCCGTCATACACTAATTCCTTCGACAATCCCCTATCTATTCCTTCTGGAGATGACAGTTTGAGCTGGCAAGGTGCATCATAACAACCATGACAAACCACACAACGCGACTCCAAAATGGGCTTCACGCTTTGTAAGTAACGTGCACCGCCTTGGTGATATTGTTCGATTCGTGCTTGGGGTTGCTCTGGTCCAAACATATCATCATATTTAGACATACCCAAAGCCACACAGCCAGAAAGCACGGCGACAACCACCGCACAAAATAGTGCACGTTTAGACATTTACTCGCCCTCGTCGTCATCCAGCCCAAGATCAAAAGTAGGCATCATTTCTACTGGAGGCGAGACAAATAATGCATCGCTACTGGTGCTCAGCACAGCACTGAGAATAGGCCCACGATTAATGAGCAATTGCAACTGATGTTCTGCCCCTATCAACTCAGTCACTGTCGTACTAATGTTGTTGAGCGCATAGTCATCAATATGCAAGCTAATATTCTCATCTTCTTTTGGGTTTTGGCACAAATGAGCAAGGAGGTTCTCACTCAATATCACTGATACTTCAGCATCTGGAGAGTCGATATCACGATTCTCGATGTTGTCATCTAACAAAAAAAGCGGCAGTGACAATGGGGTATCTTGTTGTAATTCCATCAAAGGTTACCATCTGAATATTTGCTTTATATTAGCACAGTTAGATGGCTGATGGCTGAAAAGGGGGCGACGATGCGCCCAGCTTGATTACCAAGGAAGCGTGTCGCCATTGGAGTGCCAAAAACCACCACTGTTTTCGATAGTTAGGTGTTCAATTCTCTTAATTAAACGTTCCGCCGCAACATCTGGACCAATATCACCTGCAAATCCCACCATCTGCGTTTGTACAAAGCCTGGATGGAATAGTCCAACAGCGATATCTTGGTTTTTCAGTTCGTGAGCCATACTCACACTCGCCGCGTTTAATGCTGCTTTCGACATTCTATAACCAATGTAACCACCAGAACCATTATCTGCAATCGAACCCATACGACTTGTGATCATGGCAACTTTACTACCTGTTTTGAGGTTATCGAGCAGTGCATGAGTAACTCGAATTGGTCCTAACGCATTAACGTTAAATTGGTGGTCGATATTTTCAAAATCCATTTCCGCTAGCGTTTCATTATGAAATACCCCAGCGTTATTAATAAGAATGTCTATCTTCTTCGAGCCCAATGCCGCCAATAATTTTTTCGCACCATTTTCTGTCGCAACATCGATATCTTCAATGATATCCACGCCTAGAGATTCTAGTTCTGCCGATGCTTTGCGAACAACCGCAGTTACTTTGCAGCCTAGAGATAAGTATTGTTTACAAAACTCTAATCCGATCCCACGGTTAGCACCGGTCACTAAAACATGTAGTGTCATATCCTTCTCCTCACGATTTTTATGCTCAAACTATTACAATTGGTATGAGTTTACTAAACTCAAGGTCAATCTCGACTGAATTCATTTTTATGATGTACTTTTTCACTTTCTGACAACTTTGCTACAGTTATAACTCTGAAATCCGTAAGGATATGTTGTGAAACTCGCACTTAGCACCCTCTTGCTTCTCTTTATCCACAAGGCGGCGTTCGCCTACCAAATCAATGTCAGTGAGCTGGTCGCTTATCAGCTTGGCCAACAGCAAATCGCGCAACTCATGCAAAAGATATACGCACCTTTGGATATCACCCCCACACTCGTCGTGTTACCCAGTGAGCGCGGATTAGAATATGTAGATCAAGGGTTTTATGATGCGGAAGCAGGACGCACTAGCGCTATTGCAAATGCCTATCCTAACTTATACCAATTGCACTAAGTCTCCAATCAATTTGAAGGGTGAAATACCATATTAACGTCGTTAAAAATTTCTCATTTAGAACAACTAAATAGCAAAATTTTTGCCTAGCTACTAAAGCTATTTCTCCGCTTCAAATAGCTCATTTACCTAATACAATTGGTATTACTGCAAATACCCGAACCACTTGTAACCGTGCAAATGGCGGTGTTTTGTCTCAAGAAGGAACATTGTACTTTGTCGACCCAGCAAGACTATGTGGTCATACAAGGAAGTTTAATAACGGAGCAAGTTTGTCAGCGTAAGAAGTTGACCTGTAATGCGGTTTCTAACGACGTTTCTGCGTTTCAAGCGCTTGAAAAAGGTCATGTAGAACAAATTTTAGCTGATGACTTATTTGCGCTTGGTGCGCTATGTCAGTCAGGACTCGCCGCGGTTTATGTGCGTAGGCTACGAGATGCGAGTTATCCTATTTATCACTATATCAATCGCAAACACCAAGACCTACTGCCTAAATTAACTGCGTCTATCAAGCAGCTAAATAGCAGTGGCGAGCGCGACATTATCTTTAGTAAACTCTCAGGTCACTTTGCCACTTGCCATGGCAAAGTGATTGAATTAGAAATGCATTAAGTTGAAATATCATCCATAGCAGATTCTATGATAGAGAATACCGCCCCTTGAGGGTCGGTTATCACACTAAAGCGACCCACTTCTGGTATATCTGTCGGCGGTACACAAATTTCTCCGCCAAGCTTTTGGGCATATTCAGCTTTACTATCACAGTCCAATACCGCAATGTAAATCATCCAGTGCGGAGGAATGTCTTCACCCCACTCTGTCGTCATTTCTAACATGCCAGCGACGGGTTGCTCATTTACTTTAAATAAGGTGTAGTCCATATTTCCCATGTCTTTAACTTCGATTTGCCACCCAAATAATGCTGAATAAAAGTCACGACTTTTGGCGCTGTTTTTACTCACTAATTCAAACCAATAAGGGGTATTCGCTTCAAGGTGACGTTGCGTCCCAATATGACCACCCTCTTGCCATAACGCAAAAACCGCTCCACCAGGCTCCTTTAACATCACCATCCGCCCTGCCCCTGGGACATCGTGAGGGCCTGCAAGCACTTCAGCACCGAGTTCGTAGGCTTTGTTTAGACATTCATCGACATTGTCTACCGCCACATAAGCAAGCCAGTGACTAGGCATGCCTCCTTGTTGTTGCTCAGCGGTCATCTGATACATAGCAGCGACATCATCGGCTTCTTTTTGCAACATGGTGTAATAACAATCTTCACCAATGGGTTGGTCAAGAATTTGCCAATCAAATAGTTGGCTATAGAAGGGTTTTGCTGACTGCCAGTCGCTTGAACACAATTCAATCCAACAAAAATAACCGGGTCTAAATTCACTAATTATTGCCATGGGGATCACCTGTCAATCAAAGTCTAATGAATATAGCAGCAATCAGCCGATAAGAAAGCGTAGTCACAATATGGCTTATTTTTCAATTTGCCCATACTTAGGTGAGCGCACGCCATAAAGCAAACCATTGCTTGAGTCCGCTGATAATAATCTCTGTGATGCTTTCTGTGAAACTTCGAATCCTTTATCTGAAGTGCTTTCAATCACCTGATTTAGTACCGCGCCAATCAATGCGCCAGCCAAACTGTTATCATGGTCATCTCTGTCTTCACTACTTGACGCTTCTGACTTACCACGCCAAATTACTTGGCCAGTTTTTAAATCAACCAACCTTGCCGATAACGCGACTGTAGTGTCACTATCTAATACAACGTATGACGTACCATAATCTTGAATCTCTATGTATAAAGCAGCGTCGGCAGCAAATATTTCATAGAGCTTATCTATCGCGACACTGTGAACATCATGAGCCACAGTTAGACCGTTATTTTTAAAAGTCTCATTGACCAAAGATACTGGAAAAACATAATAGCCAGAGTCTGCAAGTGGCTTCACCACTGTCGCCATAACCCCAAAAGGTGCAACAATTTCATTGGAATTATTGATAGGCGGCAACACCAGTATCGACTTAGGATCGCTTTGGATAAAGGCACTATAATCCTGTTTAGGTGCTGTCGCACAGCCATTCAATAAGGCAAAAGTCAAAAGCACCAAGCTCGCTTTAATCCATTTCATCTTATTCTCCCTGTGCATTTTTTAGTAAAAAGTCGATATATTGCCTGGACTCAGGATACAGTTGTTTTTCCTGTTCAAAATACGCAAAACCTTTGCTGTCATCCCCTTGCATCAAATATAAGTAACCGAGATGCGCATACATGCCTGGTGCGGGACTGATCTGCTTTACTTCGGCGCGCGCTATGCTTGACTCTAACTGACTGATCTGCTGCTCAAGGGACTGTCCGTCACCTCGAAAGAACTCATAGAGGTTACGTTCGTAAGAACCGTAATAATATTGTGGTGTCGTACTCTGACACCCAGACAATATTAATAGTAAAGTGGCCACAAATATCGTTTGCTTCATAATTTACCTGAGGTTTAGATTAGCTGTCTGTGGGGGATTGCCTATAAAGGCTTCCAATCGCCTTTCTCAATGCCGCTAACCAAGTTATTAACGGCCTCGCGAATAGCTAAATCCAGTACCTTGCCGTTTAGCGTTGAGTCATACCCCGCAGTGCCACCAAAACCAACTACTTCGCGATTAGATAAACTGTATTCTCCAGCACCTTGCACTGAGTAGACGACTTCTGAACTAGTCACATCAACGATGTTCAGATTTACCTTAGCGTAAGCAATTTGCGATTTTCCTTTACCTAGAATGCCGAATAGCTGTTTATCACCTACTTCTTTTCGACCAAACTCAGAAACATCTCCCGTGATCACAAAGTTAGCACCCTTAATACTTTGTTTTGCGCCAGCAAATCCAGCTTCTTGAGCAATCTCTGTCATGTTTTCTCTATCTAAAACAATAAAGCGATTACTCTGCTGTAAATGGGTGGTCAGAATAGTTTTAGCCTGAGAGCCCAAGCGGTCCGGTCCTGAACTAAACACACCATTGTGAAAAGCTGAACGGTTTTGCAATTTACCAACCGCTAACTGGCTTTTTGGGCCATTGTAAGCTTGATTATATGAGGCCACTTTTGGTGTTTCTACCGTTCTTGATGCTTCCGTTGCGCAACCCGCGGTTAATCCGACAAACGTCAATGCAATTACTGTGGCGAGCGGTTTATTCATTATCATTCTCCTAGAGTCATATGCGTCTGTCTGTGACGCGACGATTCATTTTGTTAATAACAATGTAGATAAATTTAGCTGACTTTAGTGTTAATTTTTGTTTGGGAAAAATGCAATAACACTACATCTAGTGAGAATTTTAAAGATAGTGCAAAATCAAACCGAATACAGCACTGAAAAAAGTAGTGCAGACGACTTTTGGAAAGGCCATCAACAAACCTAGAATCCTTTTAGCAACAAACAGTTATGAATTTATAAGTTTGTGATTTGCTTAGTGCTGCACAAAGCACCAAGCAAAATTACTGTTAAAACGCACCATACACTTTCCAACAAATTATCGTTGGCGCATCACGCCTTCTTGAATAGTCGACGCAACTAACTCACCTTGGCGGTTGAAAAATTGACCACGTACTAGGCCTCGGCCATTAGACGCGCTCGGACTATCAACGCTATATAAAATCCATTCATCCATTCTAAACGGACGATGGAACCACATCGCATGGTCTATTGTCGCGACTTGCATATTTGGCTGCATAAACGACAAACCATGTGGTTGTAGTGCAGTTGGTAGAAATTCAAAATCAGAGGCATAAGCCAGCAAATAGTTATGGATCCTTCTGTCGTCCGGCATGTCACCATTGGCTTTAAACCAAACATTTCTCACCGGGTCCTGTTTTTTAGGTTTGAATGGATTTTGAAAGTTTACAGGGCGCATATCCAGCGGCATTTCTTGCGTAAATTTCGCTCGAAGTGATTCTGGAATGAGGTCCGCATGCTCTTGATAAAAGTGAAGTGATGACTTTAACGTTTCAGGCTCTGGCACATCCGGCATCAAAGATTGATGAGAAACGCCGGGTTCATCCCCTTGGAAAGAGGCAGTCATGTAAAATATCGGCTTACCATATTGAATGGCACTGATCCTACGGGTGCTAAAACTGCGACCATCACGAATGTTTTCGACATCGTAGACGATGGGCTTGCTTGCATCACCAGGACGCAAAAAGTAAGAGTGCAGCGAGTTAACAAAGCGCCCTTCTGGTAAGGTGTATTTTGCTGCGGACAACGCCTGCCCCATCACCTGACCTCCAAACACTTGAGGAAAACCAAGGTCTTGGCTTTGACCTCGATATATCCCTTGCTCAATTTCTTCAAGGCTGAGTAAATCCAACAGATTTTGTAACACTTGACTCATGTTGCACTCCGAACGTCTAGTAGAACTGGCGATAGTCGTTATAATGAGATAATACTTTTACCAAATCCAAGTAAGACTCGGACTGGTAGCAAACCAAGTACATTGCTCAAATGAGTATAATACATCATAACTCAAACTATTGGACTAACCCATATGGCTTATTGGCTGTTTAAAACAGAACCCGATGCATTTTCCATTGATGACTTAAAAAACGCGCCTGAGCAGCAAACTTTTTGGGAGGGAATTCGTAATTATCAGGCAAGAAACTTCCTGCGCGACGAGGTTAAGGTGGGTGACTCAGTGTTTATTTACCACTCAAGCTGTAAAGTGCCTGCGGTTGTCGGTATTGCCAAAGTGGTGAAAGCAGCAGAGCCAGATCCACATCAATTTGACTTAAACAGTGATTATTATGATGCCAAATCAAGCACCGATAACCCTCGCTGGGTAGGCGTCACGCTAGCATACGAGCAGCACCTACGCCCGGTAACCCTGCAAGCGATAAAAGCCAACACTGCGCTCACCGAACTGGCTCTAAAAAAAGGGGGGCGATTATCCATCATGCCCATCATCGAACCTGAATGGCAGGTTATTTTAGAGATGTCGGGGCAAAGCTAACGTTTTGCTTTGCCTTTTTGTCGCCCGTGTTTAGGCACAATGCTGATATATAGCAGCAAAGCAACCCAAGAAAATAGTAGCGTTCCTATCAGCCAGCCGTTTTTTTCATGCCCTTTGCTGCGCTTGCTTCCTGCAACTAAAGCTACAGGAAGTAAGTAAGCGCACACAACGGCAATCATCAAGAAGAGTTCTTCGAACATAGTGATGACCAGTCAACCTCTGATGCTAGCACCCGTTGCGGTGCAATATAGTGCAAAATATCTCCCCCAGTGATGTTGTAATCCAAAGGTGGGTTTAGATCCATATTTAACGCATTTATATCGTGCGCAACACCGAGCAACGTCGCATCATGATGCTGTTTAAAATAACCAAAAATATCGCCAAAGGTTAAACAGCTTACCTCTGCAGGTAAGGCTAAGCTGAATTGCGTATCGCCGTGCAGCGTCGACAGTAATTCCTCTTGTACTCGGCTTGAGCCTGGGTCTTGCATGGCTCGCACTAAGATTTCCGCAGACATAGATGCGGAGCATTCTACATTTTTACAATGTTCTCTTAAAAGAAGCGCTTTACTATCGTCCAAGAAATGCGCGCTAATATGCGCTTCGGGTTTTACTACCCGGCTAAGCTTTAGCGCGGTGGTAAATGTCTGGTTATCATCATCGCCATCAATGATGATTTTGTCAGCCCGCTCGATGTTAATCCGACTTAACTGTTCGTCATCAGTAAAGCTGGTTAAACGCGCAAATGCGACTTCCGGATAACTCAACAGCGGATGCTCCATGGCCTCAGTGACGGCCAATACGATTTTTCTATCTTCGCGTTTATTGTCACCTAAAATGTAGTCCACCATTTTTTTCGTTCTCACATCATGCCAACCAAAAATTACGATGTGGTTTTGCAAATGTGCAAAGTCTTTTTCCCCTGTCATGCCTCTTCTCACCCAATACGTCACAAATTGTCCAGCTTTTCCCAATAACACACCAAATAGCGCAAGGCCAAATGGGATCTGTATAATGGCAACGACTAAACGGCCAAAATCCGTTGTTGCACTAAAGTCTCCGTAGCCAACTGTTGAAGTCGTCACTACGTAGTAATAAAAGAACGTGCTCAGTGGCAATAATGCCGATTCATTGCTGAGCCATAACAACCCCCAAGTCACCGACATATGAATGAGCGTTGCCATAAATAACAGTTGCCAGCTGGCCTTATCCACATGAGCCCGCATCAAAACAACTAAACGCTTAAAAATTATAGGCATATTGCTTCCCTATCAAATACATACTGCTACCTTACTGCAGATTTTAGCCAAAAAACAACACGACATATCGACTTCTTTGATATAGTCTTAGAAAAGGTTACAAGAAGTAATGAGGGGTTAACATGGCTGGCGTATTGGCCTCAGTAGATCAACGTACACAACTGGTGGGTGAAAACCGCCTTGAGTTGCTATTGTTTCATCTTCATAGCCGCCACTTTTTTGCGCTCAACGTCTTCAAGGTAAAAGAAGTTGTTAAGCTCCCTCATCTCAATAAAATGCCCAATGCACACCCTAAAGTATGTGGCGTAACCAATATTCGTGGCGAGTCTATTCCGGTTATCGATTTACGACAAGCGATATGCATGCCGCCATGCGACCGAGACAAAGACTGCAACCTTGTGATCACAGAATACAACCGCTCAGTGCAGGCCTTCTTAGTTGGTAAAGTTGACCAAATAGTCAATACTACGTGGTCCGATATTATGCCAACCCCTAAGTCTGTTGGCCGCAATCACTACCTCACCGCACTGACTAAAATCAAACGTGACGGCGTTGAACACATCGTTGAAATTATCGATGTAGAAAAGGTACTTGCCGAAATCGTTGAGTACAAAGTTGAGATCCCGCAGGACATTCTAGATAAAGATATCATCAACGAGTTTCATGGCCGCAAAATTCTACATGCCGATGACTCGCCGACCGCTCGTCGTCAAGTTGCCGATACCTTGGCACAATTGGGCATAGAAATCATCCCAGCAACTGACGGCCAAGAGGCGCTCAATGTGTTAAAGCACTGGGCCGACGAAGGTATCGACGTACAAAAAGAATTACTTGCGGTGATCACCGATGCCGAAATGCCCGTTATGGATGGTTATCGACTCACCTATGAAATTCGCAATGACAGTCGCCTGAAAGACCTTTATGTCATTCTCAATACCTCTCTCAGTGGCAGCTTTAATAATGCCATGGTCGAAAAAGTGGGTTGTAATGCGTTTCTATCAAAATTCCAGCCCGATTTATTGGTGACAGAGGTACAAAATCGGTTAAAGGACGTTTTGCAAAAACAAACATAAACACTGTATAAAAAACCAGTTTATGTTTCTTTATAAATCATAATGTTACCTTTATTCAGTTAGGTTTGCTTTGCGATATGCTGGGATTTACGGCAGCGACTCGGTATACTTGCCATCATTTGAGCAAATAGGCAAAGCAATGGACGTATCAGAATTACTCGACGGCCTCAACGACAAACAGCGCGATGCAGTCGCCGCACCTCTGCAAAACATGTTAGTGCTCGCAGGTGCGGGGTCAGGTAAAACACGAGTACTGGTTCATCGTATTGCTTGGCTTATGCAAGTTGAGCACGCCTCTGCATTTAGTATTTTCGCGGTAACCTTTACCAATAAGGCAGCCAAAGAAATGCGTGCTCGTGTTGAAGCGACGCTCAATGGCCCTGTTGGTGGCATGTGGATAGGTACTTTCCACGGCCTAGCCCACCGCATGTTACGCGCCCATCACCGTGAAGCTAAATTACCAGAATCATTTCAAATTCTAGATAGCGATGATCAGCAACGAATGATCCGCCGTTTGCTCAAAGCCATGAATATCGATGAGAAAAAGTGGCCACCTAAGCAGTTAAGCTGGTACATCAGCGCGCGTAAAGACGAAGGATTAAGACCCAAAGATATTCAAGCATACGATGTCAATGAACAGCTGATGTTGAATGTATATAGTGCTTACCAAGATGCCTGTGATAGAGCCGGTCTTGTTGATTTTGCCGAGATCCTATTGCGCTGCTACGAGCTATTACAGCAACAACCTACCTTGCTACGTCACTATCAACAACGCTTCCGCCATATGCTAGTGGACGAGTTCCAAGATACCAACAGCATTCAATATTTGTGGTTGCGCCTGCTTGCAGGTAGTGACAACAATATCATGATCGTAGGGGATGACGACCAGAGTATTTACGGCTGGCGTGGTGCAAAAATAGAAAACATCAAACGTTTTCTGGACGACTTTAACGCCGAAACCATTCGCCTTGAACAAAATTATCGTTCTACCGCAACCATTCTAAAAGCATCCAACGCGCTCATTGAAAACAACGCGGAACGAATGGGTAAAAGTCTCTGGACTGACGGAAACCAAGGCGAGCCAATTTCAATTTATGCCGCTTTTAATGAACTTGATGAAGCACGCTTTGTGGTTGGCAAAATTAAATCTTGGCTACAGGCTGGCAATGCACTTAGCGACAGCGCCGTACTCTACAGAAACAACGCACAGTCCCGGGTGTTAGAAGAAGCCTTACTTCAAGAAGGGTTAAAATACCGCATTTATGGCGGTATGCGCTTTTTCGAGCGCCAAGAGATTAAAGATGCCCTGTCTTACCTTCGTATAATTAGCAATCGTAATGACGACGCGGCATTTGAGCGTGTGATAAACACGCCTGCCCGAGGTATTGGTGATAAAACGTTAAGCCATATTCGCGATTGTGCGCGTCACGAATCACTCTCACTTTGGGATGCAGCCAAAGCCGTACTTGCGCAAAAGCATTTAGCGGGAAGAGCAGCTACGGCGGTGACAAAATTTATTGAATTAGTCGAGCAGCTCGACGATAAAATTGCCGTGCTTGAACTGGCACAACAAGCGCAGACAGCCATTGAGCAGTCAGGTCTCATGGCAATGTATCAAGCCGAAAAAGGCGAAAAAGGCCGCGCTCGAGTGGAAAACTTGGAAGAATTGATCAGTGCTTGTGGTCAGTATGAGCTGCCTATCGATGAAGATTTTACTTCACCATTACAAGGCTTTTTAGCCTATACCTCTTTGGAGGCAGGCGAAGGCCAGGCTGACGAGCACGAAGACGCGGTACAAATGATGACGCTGCACTCGGCCAAAGGTCTCGAGTTTCCATTGGTCTTTATGGTTGGGGTCGAAGAGGGTATGTTCCCATCGCAGCAAAGTAATGAAGAGTCGGGCCGCTTGGAAGAAGAGCGCCGTTTGTGCTACGTCGGTATGACGCGTGCCATGGATAAGCTATACATTAGCCACGCAGAAAGTCGCCGCTTGTATGGTCAAGAAAAACATCACAGCCCTTCAAGGTTCTTACGTGAAATTCCTGAAGACTGCATGGAAGAAATCCGGATTAAAACGCAAATATCTCGTCCGGCTAACTCGGGCCGATTCAGTCCATCAATCAGTCACGCGACCTTTGAAGATAGCGGTTTTAATTTAGGCCAGCGTGTCCTCCATGCCAAATTTGGTGCAGGCACAGTGCTTAACTATGAAGGTGCGGGTGCTCAGTCACGCATCCAAGTTAGCTTTGATGATGTTGGTAGTAAGTGGTTAGTTACCGCCTATGCAAGACTTCAAGCACTCTAATCTGCAACTATTACGTTCTCAGCTTGCCGATGCCCGCCATCGGCAACTCTTGCTTATCACTGGCAGCCAAACTTGGTGTTACACGCAGTGCCAGCAGCTATTAGCAAACTCAAACGATAATCTAATCCTAAGTAGCAGTAAGACATTAGAAAATGCCGTTTGGCCCGAGCATTTACACCAAATACTCGGACAAGAATTTAGCAACCTAGTCTACGACAGCTTTAGTGGGATTGTGCCTAACAAAATCGCAGCGGCCGCGGGCACGGTAAAGGCAGGCGGCTTACTCCTACTGTTACTTCCCGAGTTAGATGAACTCGACCACTGGCTAGACCCTGCAATTACCCGCTGGTGCTCAGAGGGGCAAACGCCCATACGTAGCTACTTTTTAAAAAGGTGGCAACAACTCTGGCAGCAACAACCAGCTTGGCATATCAGTGAGCACTTTGGGGTTCAACTGCCCTTAGCGTATCTTGCTGCAAGTTCGGCGGTTTGTGGTATTGAGGAGCAACAAAACGTACTGACACAACTCTCCACAGCATTGGAAAACCAGCAAACACCTGTATTACTAAGCGCTGACAGAGGCAGGGGAAAGAGTGCGCTATTAGGCCTCTTGGCATCAAAGCATCCTACGCAACAATTTGTTATTTGTAGCCGTCACCTTCATGCTCTGCATAGTTGCTTTAGCATGCTTGCTCAAGCACTCAATACCGAGGTTGATGTAAAAACGAAGAAGCTGGCTAATCTCAGCTATGTGGCACCAGATGCGTTACTACAACAAGCCTCTGCACTTGATAGCAATACGGTTATTTTGGTAGATGAGGCAGCCGCCCTGCCAGTTCCATTTTTAATACAAGTCGCTCAACTTGGCTTTCGCTGCATTTTTTCCAGCACCTTAGTTGGTTATGAGGGTAATGGTAGAGGCTACACCTTACGGTTTAAACGCTACTTAGAATCACATTACCCAAGTTATCTTGATTTCACCTTATCGACTCCTATTCGTTACGCATCGAATGATCCACTGGAGCAGCAGATCAGGGATTTATTTGTACTCGAGTGTAAAGCGACATCACCCATACTCACTTCCTCAACCACAATGCGTGCTATTTCCCAGAGTGAGTTGATAGAAAATAGCTCGTTACTTGAGCAAGTTTTTTCACTGCTCGTATTAGCCCATTATCAAACCAGCGTGGATGATTTAAGGCAATTATTAGATGCACCCGATCTGCATTTACGAGGTGCATTTTGCAATAACGAGCTAATAGGAATTTGCCTTGCTGTTATCGAAGGCGGACTCGCTTCAGATCTCGCAGAAGATATTCTAGCGGGAAAGCGAAGACCCGCAGGCCATCTCATGGCGCAGCAGCTAACAACAAGCTTTGGTGATAGCCAGTTTGTCACCGAAAAAAGCGTAAGGATCGTTAGAATAGCCGTGCACCCGGATGTACAACAGCAAGGGATTGGCCGCCGCCTACTGGCGTTCTTTGAAACCACATTACCAGAAGATATCAGTTACATAGGAACCAGTTTTGGCCTTACAGCGCCATTGCTTTCGTTTTGGTCACAACGTCACTATCAGCCAATGAAACTGGGTTTTAAGCAAGATAAGGCCAGTGGTGAGTATGCGGTTTTGATGTTCAAAAAAGTCCGAGGCGACATAGGCAACACCTATACTCGAATATTTAAACAAGCTTTTTTCTATCAGTTACGCTCGCACTATCAACAACTCGATACTGAGGTGGTGAGCGCACTATTAGCGACCTTACCCTTTGAACATATAACTAATGAGCAGCTGGATTATTTGCACTATTTACGTAACAGCAATCCGGTTGAGCAACAAGTATGTCCTTTTATATGGCAGCTGATCACAACCGATCCTCGATTACTTAAAAACTTAACTAAAGTTTCCAAAGCATTAGTAATTCGTCTAATATTACAGCAACATTCGACCCAAGTCGTAATTAATCTGCTTGGATTATCTGGTAAAAAGGCCCTCACCACAACGCTAAGAGAGACAGTGCAGCAAGTATATGAGTATTTTCGGTGTTAAGTTTTTACTATTCGTTTTTGCTTCTGCTGTACTGAATTTTACAGTATCTGCTCAATCTGTGGTGAAAGTTGGCATGTCTACTGCCCTTTCAGGGCCCGCAAAAGAGATCGGTCAACAACTGAAAGCGGGTGCCGAACTACACTTTAACTTTTATAATCAGCACAAAGCGAATGGTGCTGCTGCGATTGAGTTGCAGGTATTGGATGATGGTTATGAGCCACACAAAACCGTAACCAATGCGCGTAAGCTCGTCTACGAAAATAAGGTCGATGCATTGTTTGGCGTCATGGGCACCCCCACATCTTATGCCATAAAGCCGATTTTAGAGCACTCTAAGGTTCCCTTTCTTATGCCATATACTGGCGCTGAGTTTCTTCAAGAGCCACATACATTTAATGTCTTCAACCTCCGCACTAGCTACAATAAAGAAGCACAAGATATCATCCGCTACTTTATTGATGAACAAAAGCTAAAGCGGGTGGGTTTACTCATTCAAGCCGATGAATTTGGTCTAACCGTAGAAAAAAGCCTTACTAGAGCGCTTGCGGAACATGGATTAAAACCCGTTGTGATAACGCGTTTTAGACGTAATACCGATGATATTGAACGAGCCCTTGAACAAGCACAGCAGCATAAAATAGAAGGCTTCGCGATGGTAGGCACCTACACGCCACTGTCTAAGTTTATTAATCGTGCCATGGAGGTTGGCCTTGAAACACAATACGCAACGGTTTCATTTGCTTCCTCAAATGAGCTGTTTGCTAGACTCAAAGGCAAACCCAAAGTTTTAGTCACCGAAGTTGTACCCGATCCTGCGATTTGCAAGGGCAAGCTTTGTGATACCTTTCGCGAGGCAGTTCGCAATACCACACTTTCCCATAACGAACAGGTTTTTGAGGGCTATCTCAATGCCTACTTATTGACGACTGCTATCCAGCAATGTGAGCTGCCCATTGATAGCGATTGTCTGCTAAACGCATTACAACAGGAGTTGGAGCACAACTCCGTTATTCGAGAGGTATTTATGCTCCAGCCAGCGCAAAAGAAATTGCCAGTTTACCGCTCCTTTTTCTAATAATGTTCTATGCTTAGTTGATACTGACCATATGCGAGGCTGACATGGATTTAATTAACTTTCGCGTCGGGAAAAAAACAATATCACTGCAAATCCTCGATATTCTATTAACTGAACGCTACGAAGAAAATTTAACGGATTTACCCAATGACAACCCCAGCTTTTTGGGCGTTAAAGATTACATGGGCGTACCTACCCCTATTTTTGATTTAGGGATCATATTGAACAAGCGCTCGTCCTACGAAACCAATCAAGAATTGGTCAGCATGCTAAAGCAGCGAGAGCAAGATCATAAAGAATGGCTTGTCGCACTCGAAGCAAGCATTTTTAACGATGTCCCCTTCACTAAAGCCAAAGATCCAAAACAATGTGCTTTCGGGCAGTGGTATTACGGCTTCAAAACTGAAAATGACGACCTCAAAGCACTTCTAAAACGCTTTGAAGAACCGCATGCAAAACTACATTCATTAGCAGATAAACTATTAGTGATGTGCGCACAGGGACACAAACAAGAAGCTATAGATACGCTCGCTCGTGAAAAGAGCACCACTTTTAATAAACTCATGCGATTATTTGAATCCGCTCGTGATCAGATCATGCTCGACCATAAACCTATCATCGTCTTTACCACTCAAGATGGCCAAAGTCCGCATATCGGTTTGCTTGTCGATAAGGTAGAAGATAACGTTCACTGTGATGAAAGCGATATTAAATCACTGCAGGAAATGACGAGTATTGGTTTTGAAATAGATGCGCAAACCAAAAAATTGATGAAAGGCTTAGTCAAGATGGGAAAACGCCACAGCGTATTGATTGACCCTAGCGCCATTTTCCGCCCTGAACATCTACAAAATTATGAGCCAGAAGAAACGGAAGAGTACGGCTTGTTTTAGAGTTAGTAAATGGAGCACAAAAAAACGCCGCAAAAATTGCGGCGTTTTTTGTATTCTAAGTAACCTGCCTTCGAGATAAGTTGTTATCTCAAGTCCAGGTCAATTATTATTTAGCTTGGCGGCTAGCGCGTTTACGCTCGCTTTCAGTCAATAATTTCTTACGAATACGGATGCTTTCAGGCGTTACTTCTACAAGCTCGTCGTCATCGATGAACTCAAGTGCTTGCTCTAAAGACATAACAACAGGTGGCACAAGGTTTTGTGCTTCATCAGTACCAGATGCACGTACGTTGGTTAACTGCTTACCTTTAAGCGCGTTTACCGTTAGGTCGTTATCACGGCTGTGAATACCAATAACCATACCTTCGTACACTTCAACACCGTGACCGATGAATAGGCGACCACGCTCTTGTAGGTTAAATAGTGCGTTTGTTAGCGCTTTACCTGCTGCGTTAGCGATTAGTACACCGTTCTTACGCTGACCGATGTTACCGCCTTTGTGTGGACCGTAATGTGAGAACGTGTGGTACATCAAACCAGAACCAGACGTTAACGTCATAAATTCAGTTTGGAAACCAATTAGACCACGTGCAGGCATCATGAAGTCCATACGCACACGGCCTTTGCCGTCTGGAGACATGTCAGTCATTTCTGCTTTACGCAGACCAAGCTGTTCCATGATAGAACCTTGGTGCTCGTCTTGACAGTCAATTGTCACTGTTTCGTACGGTTCTTCTAGCTGACCATCAACATGGCGCAAGATTACTTCTGGACGAGATACTGCAATCTCGTAGCCTTCACGACGCATGTTCTCGATAAGAATACCTAAGTGAAGTTCACCACGACCAGATACACGGAAGCTATCTGGGTTATCTGTTTCTTCAACGCGTAATGCAACGTTGTGCACAAGCTCTGCTTCTAGACGCTCAAGGATATTACGAGAAGTTACGTATTTACCTTCTTGGCCTGAGAATGGTGACGTGTTTACAGAGAAAGTCATTGTTACTGTTGGTTCATCAACAGATAGTGGCGGTAGTGCTTCAACATTATTCTGACAACAGATAGTATCAGAGATTTTAAGCTCACCAAGACCTGTGATTGCAATGATATCACCCGCCGTTGCTAGCTCAACTTCGTGACGGTCAAGACCTAAGTAACCAAGTACTTGGCCAACTTTACCGTTACGCGTCTTACCATCAGCACCCACGATAGTCACTTGTTGGTTAGGTTTAACTGAACCACGCGTGACACGGCCAACACCGATAACACCAACATATGAGTTGTAATCAAGCTGAGAAATTTGCATCTGGAACGGACCTTCAGGATCCGCGTTAGGCGCTTCAACTTCGTCTACGATAGCTTGGAACATTGGTTCCATGTTGTCAGACGGCTCATCTAGGTCAAGTGTTGCCCAGCCGTTGATTGCTGATGCGTAGATCACTTTAAAGTCTAGCTGTTCGTCAGTTGCACCTAAGTTATCAAATAGATCGAAAACTTGATCCATTACCCAATCAGGACGAGCGCCCGGCTTGTCAATTTTGTTGATTACAACAATTGGCTTAAGACCCTGAGCAAACGCCTTTTGCGTTACGAAACGCGTTTGTGGCATCGGACCTTCTTGTGCATCAACTAGTAGTAATACTGAGTCAGCCATCGAAAGAACACGTTCTACTTCACCACCGAAATCGGCGTGTCCCGGAGTATCTACGATATTGATACGGTAGTCGTTCCACTTGATTGCGGTATTTTTTGCAAGGATGGTGATACCACGCTCTCTTTCAAGATCGTTTGAGTCCATCACTCGCTCTTCATTGCCACCGCGCTGCTGTAGTGTACCTGATTGCTCAAGTAGCTTATCTACAAGCGTTGTTTTACCGTGGTCTACGTGCGCGATAATCGCGATATTTCTTAACTTTTCGATGCTCATATTATTACTCAGTGAAGTTGGCCCTCAGTGATCCTAGTCGATCTACGCAAAAATGCGCGTTGAGATTGCCCGATTGAGAATTAAAGGTCGCGTATTATCTACTATTAATGTGACAGATGAAAGTTTATCCAACATTTTTTTCAATAATCCTGAGCGGTGTGCGCATAAATCAACACCCAGTGTGGCTTCTGCACGGTCTTATGCAGCTAGAGTCCATTTATGGTCTTTTATCGTCCGATTATGGACTGAACACTTGTAAATAAAATACAAATATTATTAATATCAATAAGGTAAGTTTGGCATAGGCGTTGCTATTTCCCTATAGAGGAGAATAACTATCACAACATACCGATACACAATGTGAGCGGATTTGGAGTAAATATGGTAACGCATTCACTTAAAATGGCCTGGCAAAAACTTCGCTGCCATATCAGTTACACCCTAACAATAACAATTACCCTAGCGCTGACACTCGGTGCGCTAGTGGCAATGTATAACCTAAACTACCAATTGCTCGCAGCTCCGCTCCCATACCCAGATGCAGAACGCTTGGTATTAATGCGTGGCGCGTTGGTAGATGACAATAATGAAGTGAAGCAACGCAATTTTATTCCTCATGCAGGCAGTTTAGAGGCGTATGACAAGCAAGCACAATTTTCTGATATCGAAGTGATGGCCATTCAGAATATCAGTATTGATGTTGAACAAAGTTTACCGAGCAGCCCAACATTTAATACTGGCGCAATCACCCCCGAGTTTATGTCGATACTCAATGTACCACTGGCACTGGGACGGTACTTTTCAGAAGATGAAGGGATAGGTAGCCAACAACCTGTCGCGATCGTTTCGTACCAAGTGTGGCAACGTTATTTCGGCGGAAATGCAAATGTTCTAGAGCAAACGTTGGTATTTAAGGGAGTGAGTTTCAAAATTGTTGGCGTCACCGACGAACGATTTATTGAACCGGTATTATCCACACCTAACTGGCACACCGATGTATGGATCAGCTATGACTATAATGATTCTCCAACGCCAACATGGCAAAGGAATAATATCCAGACATATCAATTGCTAAAGTTGCATGATGTGCAACATGCACGTCGCACAAAGCTTTCTCTCGAAAACTGGCTTAATGAACAACTACAACAACAAACCGCAGGCGAGCAAACTTTCGCTAATAGTAAAGTACAACTCGAATTTGTACCGATAAAAATGCGCATTATTGGTGAAGCATCACAAGTGAGTATAATGATGCTACTCGGAAGCACAGTATTACTATTAATCGCATTAAGTAATATTTGTAATTTAGTGCTTTCTCGTGCCGCCGAGCAACAAAAAAGCTTTGCCGTTCAGGCTGCCTTAGGTGCCAAGCCTAATCATCTATTTTTTCACATTGCGATAGAGTTGGGGCTGTTATTTATCAGCGCAGCAGCATTATCGCTTTTAATCGCTGAGGGGATCATAGGGCTACTAAAATCAGGGGTTGTCGGCCCGCTCGCTCGGTTGCAAGAGCTACAACTCGAAGCACATACTATTGCTTTCGCCTTTACAGTCAGTACCTTATTATGTTTATTACTTTCTTGGATAGTAAGCCGTCAGCTTAACTACCGTCATATTATTCAACAGCTGCAAAGCAGTGGTAAAGGTACTGGCGTTCAGATTTCCGCGATGACCCGTACTTTATTAGTATCATTTCAATTATTTGTTTGCTTGTCACTACTCACTATTTGTCTGGGGATATTCCAAACAAGCTGGCAAAACTTGCAGCGTGATACAGGGATACGAGAACAAAATACCTATCAAGTAGCACTAAACTTAGGTACTTTGCTACAGCAGATGAGCCGCCAGGAGCGTTCACAATTGCTTTTATCTGCCGTTGACTCTTTAGCAAAGTTACCGCAGGTAACCAAAGTCGGCATTGGCGGCTATCCCCCCTTTTCCTATTGGCTACCGGGCTTTTCAAATCGTCAAATGCAATTTGAACCGGGTATAGAAAAAAACACGTTTGAATATCAAAGTACAGCTGGTACTTGGCCATACTTTGACACCTTTGGGGCAAAACTTATCGACGGTAGGGCTTTTACTCATGAAGAAGCCATTAATAATGCCCCCGTTGTCATTGTCAATCAGACCCTAGCTGCGCAATTACGCCAGCAAGGACAAGTATTGGGCGCTAAACTATATCCCCGAAATGGCCAACAAAGCGTTGAGGTGATTGGTGTTGTAGAGGATATTTATCTTCCCAAACAATCTAATATTGCAAGGGTTTTTATCCCCTCAGTGCCAACTGGTTACCCCTTTGTGTTAATTGAAACTCAAGCACATGCCGCAATTAGTCGAGCGGAAGTAAATCAGGTACTCACAGGTATCCACCCGCAAATGCGCGTCTATAACTTTCAGTCCACGACCATGCTTTTAGCTACGCACTTACAGCAAGCTCGCGTCATTAGCATGTTCACTTTGATGCTATCGATATTTGCACTTGCGCTTGCGGCCCTTGGTATTTACGGTGTATGTAAGTACAGTGTGGCGTTACGTCGGTTTGAGTTAGGCGTGAGAATGTCGGTTGGTGCAACACCGGCTGCCGTATTTAAACTGGTATTACAAGATAATTTGCGCCCCGTTATTGCAGCAGCGTGCGCTTCTATCTTGGTGTTATTGAGTATTGCGATACTTCAAGATACGCTTGTACCTATTACAATAGATAGCGCTATCCACTGGTTAATTTCACTAGCCACTGTTATCACCTTAGTCACAGGTGTTACGCTACTATCTTCAAGAAATATTATTGCCCGCCCCGCATTACATGCACTTCGCGGAGAGTAATGTAGTGACTGGGATGATAATAATAAATCAAGGAAGCTTACTGTGAGTGCTAAACCACAAATATTGCTAATAGAAGACAACAGAGAAGTTAGATTAGCTGCGCGATTTGTATTGGAAGATTTAGGTCTAGCCGTCGAAGAGGTCGAAAATCCAGTGCAAGCACTCAGCTTTCTTGAACAACACCAGCCTAGCTTGATCCTACTCGATATGAACTTTGAGTTAGACTCTACATCGGGGCAAGAGGGGCTGAGGTTTCTACGACAACAACAGCAACTTGGCAATACTACCCCTATTGTCGCTATGACGGCATGGTCACATACTGAGCTTGTGGTTCAAGCCATGCAACTGGGCGCGGCAGATTTTCTAGAAAAGCCATGGAAAAACCAGCGCTTTGAACAAGTTATTATAGGCCAGTTACAACTCAATAAACTAAAAAATAAAAGCCAAGCTTTTCAGCATGCCCTCGCTGGAGATGCTAAACCTGTGTTATGGCGCAGCAAAGCCATGCAACACCTAATGACGCAATTAGAAGTCATGGCTCCCACGGATGCCAATATTCTGTTAACCGGAGAGAATGGAGTTGGCAAAAGCTTAATAGCCCAATGGATACATCAACACTCGCTGCGTGCAGCGCAGCCATTTATTTCCGTTAACATGGCAACCATCCCTGAGCAACTGTTTGAGAGTGAGCTTTTTGGTCATACCAAAGGCGCATTTACTGACGCCAAATCAGACCGTGCAGGACGGTTTAAATTAGCGGATCTTGGTACCTTATTTTTGGATGAAATCGGCACTCTCCCGCTTGCACAACAAAGTAAGTTGCTGCGAGTGCTAGAGTCTCGAGAATATGAAGCAGTCGGCTCAAGCGTCACTGAAGTCGCTGACGTGAGGCTCATCAGTGCAACGAATGCAAAATTAGAGCAGTTAATCGCTCAAGCAGAATTTCGCCAAGATCTTTTCTACCGCATCAATACCTTTACAATCGAAATCCCCCCCTTGCGAACACGTCCTGAAGACATTGAATTATTAGCGGAGCACTTTATCAAAACCCATGGTCAGCGGTATGGAAAAACACAATGTTGGCTTACACCCACAGCGCTAAATCAGCTAAAACTTTACGATTGGCCAGGTAATACCAGAGAACTTGGGCACTTGCTCGAACGCGCCGTGCTACTAACACAAACGGGTGAAATCGGCCCCGAGCACTTACATATGAGCACGCCTTCACAGCCAAGTGCGAATAATTCCATGTCGCTGCCACTCATCACATTGGAGCAAGCAGAACAACAACTGATTACTCAAGCTTTGACTAATACGGCAGGAAACAAACAACAAGCTGCTGAGTTACTGGGGATCACTAAGCAATCACTCTACCGACGCCTTGAAAAATATGCACTTATTTAAAGAACCCTTGGCGCGCTATTTCGTAGGTAAGTTTTTGCTACTCATCGCCATTGAAATTGCGGGAGTGTGTGTCGTCAGTTGGCAAATGGGGATTCGCATACCTATTTCCATGCCTCTACCTACCTTACTCTTAATCGTTGGCCTGATTGCCTGCCAAGGATTATTACTAAAACAGCTTTACAATCGCTGTAAGCTATCGTTTGAACGCTGTGGTTACCAAGCCGAAGCGTGGCTTAAGCGCGACTTTAGCCTAAAAGCCAAATCGACATTTTCTTCGGGCGTTGTCGCCCAGCTGCACAATCAGCTGAATGCGCTCTCCGATATGCTACAAAGTGAAAAAACCGATGAAGATATGCAATCTTTCCTCGTTGCTGAACTGATCAGTGTGTTAAATACCCCGATGCTTATTTTCGACCAACGTATGCAACTGTGCTTTGGCAATGACGCCTGCTTTCAACTATTTCAAAGGCCATGGCAAACCCTACGATATAGCCACCCAGAGGCGATAGGGTTAACTCCTTCTCCACAGTGGCATTTTATCGATATACAGAACAACAAGCGCTGGCAAGTTAGACACAGCACCTTTACTCAGCAGAGTCAGTCATATCATCTTGTCGTCTGTATCGATATTCAGCAAGCACTGCGCGATCAGGAGCTTCAAGCTTGGCAACGCTTGATCCGAGTGATTAGCCATGAAATAAGAAACTCCCTCACCCCAGTGTCCGCCATACTGGAACGCCTACAAACTCGCGCAAAAAACCCAAGGGATCACGAAGCATTTAATATCGTACTTGAGCGGTGCTTCCATTTGCAGGATTTTATCCATAAGTACAGCCAGCTCAACCAACCAATAAAAGTAGAGATAAAACGTCTGTCGGGGTTAGAAGTAAGCAAAACCGTTCAAGGCCTTTTTACAGATGTAGCGTGGCAAATTGAACTTTCTCCGGTCTACTTCCATGTGGACCCGACCTTGTTTAATCAAGTGCTAATCAATATTATCAAGAACGCCATAGAAGCGAGCCCCGCGGGCTCTGTGCTTACACTGAAGCTATATACCAAAGACAATATTGCTATCTTGGAGGTGCTTGATGAAGGTACCGGCGTTGCCAACCACGATAACTTATTTGTGCCATTTTACTCCACCAAACAAACGGGGGAAGGTATTGGCCTTTATCTTAGCCGCTATTTTGTCGAGCAAATGTCTGGCTCCATTAGCCTAAGCAATCGTCAGGATAAACAGGGAGCGATTTGCCAACTCGCCTTTCCTGTGCCACTAAACTGACCCAATATGCTCAGTCCAGTTTTTGAATTCTCACGTCCACTATCGGACCTTTCGGTAAAACAAAAACATTAAACACCAATAAAAACAACAGGATAAAATTTGGCATATCGTTTGCTCTCATTGGTTAACCGATTAAAGTAAGGTAACTGATGATGGACGTAATAAAACAAAAACAAGCAAAGCCGCTACAAAAGCTAGGGCTTGTTATCGCAATTCCCCTAGTGCTGATATTCGCTTGGCTTAGCCTTAAGCTATTCTCAACATCGGACGAGTTCAAATTACCAAGACAAACCATCATTGTTGGACAAGTTAAGCAAGGTGATTTAGATGTTAGCGTTGACGGCTATGGTGTGCTTCGCTCTAATAAACAAAAACTGATCACCACCCAAGACCCTGCCACCGTCTATGAAATCTTAGTACGCCCCGGTGGTGAAGTTCAGCCTGATACCATCATTTTGAAGATGCAAGACCCGGACCTCTTACAGCAATTAGAAAGTGCTGAAATGGAGCTGAACCGTCAACAAGCAAACTTTCGCAGACAAAAGCTCGCAAACCAGCGCGAGTTATTAATGGAAGTCGCCACCCTTGCCGAACTTACCAGTGAGCATCAATCGCTAGTCATGCGCCGAGAAGCTCAGCAAACCCTCAGAGACCAAGGAGTTGTTCCCGCCATTGATGTAAAAACCGCAGAGCTTGAAGAGCAGCAGCTGTCAGAAAGAGTACAGCTCCAACAACAACGTATAGAGCAGCTAAAGCTATTACATTCGGAAGATTTAACCATCTCGCAAGAACTGATCAACCAAGCTCAGTCTCTTTTCGCCCGGTTAAAAGAAAGAGAAGCGAAACTAACAGTCCGAGCAGGTACAGAAGGTGTGTTGCAACGGCTCGCAGTTGAACTTGGACAAAGTGTTGTGGCCGGCCAAGAACTTGCTCAAGTTGGCAGTACCAACGACCTTCAAGCGCTGGTCAGAGTATCTCAGTCTAAGGCAGAACAAATTCAGGTAGGTCAATTTGCTATGGTCAATACACGCCGCGAACAAGTACCAGCAAAAGTCACAAGGATCAGCCCGCAAGTACAAGAGGGCACCATTGAAGTTGAGCTCACTTTTGTCAATGGCGTACCAGACTCTGCGCGCCCAGAACTTAACGTAGATGCGCAAATTAGCACACATCAGCTGAAGAACGCATTGTATGTTGAGCGTCCAAGTAACACCCAGTCACACAGCCAGCAAACGCTCTTTGTGTTAGACAATGACATCGCAACCCCTCAGATAGTGTCGTTTGGTATAGATGCAGGAAAATTCTTGCAAATTGAAAGCGGTGTCACCCCAAATCAGCAAATCATACTCTCTGATACAAGTACTTATAAAAACGCTAAACAAGTACGGATCATTCAATAATAAATCATCATTAGGATACGATTATGAAAGAAACTATTTTAACCATGTCAGGGATCACCAAAGTTTTTAGTACCGAAGAAATGGAAACTCATGCATTGCGTGGGATTGACTTGGAAATATATAAGGGTGATTTCGTGTCAATTTGTGGCCCTTCTGGATGTGGTAAATCTACCCTGCTGTCAATTCTTGGTCTGTTAGACATGCCAACAGATGGTAGCTATAAAATTGAAAATCTTGAGGTTAGCCAATTAACTTTGGCGGCTGCGGCACATATTCGAAACGAAAAAATTGGCTTTATCTTTCAGTCATTCAACTTAATTGATGAACTGACAGTCTACGATAATATCGCGCTGCCATTGCGTTATCGTAAAACTCCGATGAGCAATGCCGATATTGATCACGTTGTAATGAGCTGCCTAACAAAAGTAGATATGGCACACCGCGCAAAACATCGCCCAAACCAGCTTTCAGGTGGGCAACAGCAAAGGATTGCTATTGCCCGCGCACTCGTCGGCAACCCCGCATTACTGCTTGTTGACGAACCTACAGGTAACCTTGACTCAAAAAATGGTGATGCCGTTATGGACATGTTGAAAACGCTAAACCTAGAAGGGACAACATTATGTATGGTGACGCACGACCCTAGATATGCCGATATGGCGACACGCAAACTACACCTTCTAGATGGCAAAATACTGGCCCCCCAAACACACACTAACGCCAACACAGTCGTTGACACGTTTTAGTTCATGATGGAAGCGAGGAAAGTAATATGCTTGTCAAAGACATGAGTGCCAGTCTGTACTCTCTGAGTAAAGTAAAAGTATTTACCATCACGATTATCTCTACGCTTGCGCTCACACTAGGTACGCTCGTGGCGATGTTTAATTTAAACTTTACTATTCTCTCTGCGCCGTTGCCTTACCCCAATGCAGAGCAGCTTTACGTTTCAAAAGCAGTGCACTATATCAAGGATAGAGTGGAGTTTGATGATTTCACTCCGATACCTATGCTGCTTGAGATCTATGAAAATGAAAAAACGCCGGAGTCGCAAACCGCCCTATTTGGCTATTCCGAAGAGGTGATTAGAAGTAAAGTTGAAACGCCGCAAGTCAATACCACTTACACCACCCCTGAATTTATGCCGATGCTTGGATTTACTTTTCACTTAGGTCGTGGACCGAGCGCAGACGAAGGCCTTAATTCAATGCAGCCAATCGCGGTATTGTCCTATCAAGCTTGGCAAAAATATTATGGTCAAGCAGCCGATATCGTCGGTCAATCGATTCAAATAGACCAAGTAAATTTTAAAATCATTGGTGTGCTATCGGAGCAAAATCGCGAACCTGAAATGCTTACTCCGGGTCGTCTGACTGACGTATGGTTGCCTTGGGATTATTATTCATTCCAACGCCGCGATGCGCAGCACTGGGGGATCACCGGTCCTAATCGACACGTGTTGATTAAAAAAGCGGGGGCGGTAGACATTCCCACTATCAACCACCAGCTATCCACGCATTACAACAGCCGTTTTAAAACCCAAACAGCCAGCTCTTCTTTCTTTGATGATATGACCATTACGTTGGAGCTGTTACCGCTGCGAGAAAAAATCCACGGTGATAGTGCCAGCAAAACTATTTGGCTACTTTTAGGCGCACTTTGCCTGCTACTCATTGCTTGTGCCAACATTGCTAACCTTATTCTAGCCAGAGCAGTAAATCAGCAACGTGATATGGCTATCAAGGCTGCACTTGGCGCTGGACGCGGCCACTTATCTCGGGGCATATTTATCGAACTCTTAATCCTCACAAGCAGCGCCGCGATGCTTTCCTTCGCGGTGAGTGAATTATGCTACTACTTACTTAGGCTGGTAGCTGCTGATAGCCTACCTGGCGTACTCAACCTCAGCACAAATTTCATCACGGTTGCCTTGTGCTTAATTCTTGCCGTGTTATTGGCATCGCTCGGTGCATGGCTTGTGAGCAAACGCATTAACTTTAAGCAGCTCAATAGCCAACTCCAAAGCAGCGGAAAAGGCACTGGGATCCAAATCAAAACAGAAACCCGAAAAGCCTTAATTTTTAGCCAACTATTTCTAGCCAGCCTATTGTTACTCGCTTGCTCGCAAACTTTTATCAATGCATGGGGATTACTCAACCAATCTCCTAATTTCTCAACCTCTGAACGCTATGAGGTTGAACTCAACCAACTTGTAGAGCAACGTCCAGCCCGTGAACAAAGAGATGCATTTTATGCCGAGCGCAGACAACAATTACTAGATGTTACCGCTGCGCTCAAACAAAACCCACAATTCAAAGCGGTCAGCTTAACTACTGGCACACCGATTGAATTTGGACTCAGTACCTTTCTTGCAACTGATTCAGGATTCCAGACGCAGTATTCAGTGTCTGGTAACATCGTTGATGAATCTTACCTGCCACTGATGGAGATTAGTCTGCTACAAGGCCGCAATTTCACCACTGAAGAAGTGAATAGCCAATCAGCTGTGCTTATTGTTAATCAAGCCTTTGCAGAACAACTTGCGCCACAAGGAGACGCTATAGGTAAACGCTTTTATTGGCTCAATGGCCGTCGTAATGTTCAGTATGAAATCATAGGTATTAGTGAAAATTTAGCCATTCCAGATAAGCCTGATACCGCTCGCATGTGGGCTGTGGACAGACTGTCAGCCTATACACCAGCGTTTATTATTCAAACGCACACAGGGCAGCAGATACTTCCCCAATCCATAAACCAGACCATGGCGCAAATATCTAAACGCTGGCGCGTTGCTGAAATTCAACCTTTGTCTCAACAGCTATCTAACTCGCTCGCAATTCACCAAGTTGCAGGTTGGGCTGCGCTATCTCTGGCAACCATCACCTTACTTATCGCACTAATTGGCATATATGGCGTACTCAATTACGGTGTTTCTATGCGTCGCTATGAACTCGGAGTGCGTATGGCAATTGGTGCGTCGCCAAAAAGTATTGTACTTGGATTACTAGGAGAAAATACTAAAGTTATCTTTACGGCTCTTGGATGTGCGACATTTGCAACCGTTGCAGCGATGGCATGGCTGGCAAACTCGGAGGTCATGTTTAGTGTCTCCCTGCTTGGATTCGTATTACCACTGTCGCTTATCATCGGAATTACCGCTGCAACAACTGTATTAGCCGCCAGCGGGGTTATTACTAAGCCCGCGTTATACTCGCTGAGAAGTAACTAGGGCCTGTTTACCTTTCAAGTTTGTTTTTGCAGCAGTTTGATTGGTATTTGTACAAGGCAGAGCCTGCGTAGCATAGTTATTCTATGTGAGTCAGGCGATAACACAGTAGAAATGCTAATCAAGCGCTGCCCTTTGGGTTCACCTGAGTGCGCTTTGTTCATTGTTGCTCAACTTTTGCCTAGATTACTAGGCGGCAAGTCGAGCGTCGCGACCAAAACACACTCAGGAGAACAAAAATCAAACAGCAAAGATCAACAGGCCCTAGCCTGAGCTTCGATAAAGTCAACTCCCTGAAGGCATGGCGTCTCCCTCAAGGCGCCTTGCTTTTTTTATTAAAACACGACCCCTGATCCCAGCTATCACATTAAATTAATTTTTGCTTTGTTGCACTTCATAATCTATACCAATACTCCAAACACTTACTCGAAGATAAAGTGACTATCACAGGGAATCGCTTGCACCAACATTGCGCACCATAATGAAACATTTACGCACCAAGTTAGTGCAACAAGCTAATCCCTAAATTTCCCAAAAGTTAAAAATCAATACTTATCAAAAACTTAAAAACATGGCACAGATCAAGCTTATCTGTGTGCAATTGCAGTACATTGCAGCAAAAAATAACCCAACGAGTCGGAGGACACATGTCACAATCGGTTTTAGATTTTATTAAAGAGCACGACGTAAAATTTGTTGATTTACGTTTCACAGATACAAAAGGTAAAGAACAACACGTATCGATCCCACATCATCAAGCCGATGAAGACTTCTTTGAAGACGGCAAAATGTTTGATGGCTCATCTATCGCTGGTTGGAAAGGCATCAACGAATCTGACATGGTACTTATGCCTGATGCAGAAAGTGCAAAGCTAGACCCATTCGCAGAAGAAACAACGCTTATCGTTCGTTGTGACGTGGTTGAACCAAACACACACCAAGGTTACGAGCGTGACCCACGTTCAGTAGCTAAACGCGCTGAAGAGTTCATGCGTTCAACAGGTATTGCAGACACCGTATTATTTGGTCCAGAGCCAGAGTTCTTCTTGTTTGACGATGTTAAATTTAAAACTGACATGTCTGGCTCTATGTACAAAATCGATGCTGAAGAAGCAGCTTGGAACTCAGACAAGCACTACGAAGGCGGCAACACAGGTCACCGCCCTGGCGTAAAAGGTGGTTACTTCCCAGTAGCACCGGTAGACTCGTCTAATGATTGGCGTGCAGCTACTTGTTTAGTACTTGAAGAAATGGGCCACGTTGTTGAAGCGCACCACCACGAAGTAGCAACTGCTGGTCAAAATGAGATTGCGACTCGCTTTAATACTATGGTGACTAAAGCAGACGAAATCCAAGAGATGAAGTACGTTATCCACAACATGGCTCACCTATACGGTAAGACAGCAACCTTTATGCCTAAGCCAATCGTTGGTGATAATGGTTCAGGCATGCACTGCCACCAATCACTTGCTAAAGACGGCAAGAACATCTTCGCAGGCGACAAGTACGGCGGTCTATCTGAAGAAGCGCTTTACTACATTGGTGGTATCATTAAGCATGCTAAAGCAATCAATGCATTCACTAACCCAGCAACAAACTCTTACAAGCGTCTAGTACCAGGGTTTGAAGCGCCAGTTATGCTTGCATACTCAGCACGTAACCGCTCAGCATCAATCCGTATCCCTGTGATCCCATCAGAGAAAGGCCGTCGTATCGAAGTACGCTTCCCAGATCCTGCGGCTAACCCATACCTAGCTTTCGCAGCCCAGCTGATGGCTGGTCTTGACGGTATCCGCAACAAGATCCACCCTGGTGATGCAATGGATAAAGATTTATACGACCTACCAGCGGAAGAAGCAGCAGAAATCCCAACTGTTGCAGCATCACTTGATGAAGCGCTTGCTTCTCTAGATGCTGACCGTGAGTTCTTAACTCAAGGTGGCGTATTCACTGACGACCTAATCGATGCATATATCACACTTAAGTCGAAAGAAGTTGAAAAATTAAACATGACAACTCACCCAGTTGAGTTCGAAATGTACTACAGCGTTTAATCGCTAACCGACTACTACGCTCAATACTGCCGTATTGAGCTTGTAGAGCCAAAACTCATTATGCGTTTCTGGCACTCTTAATCATATGTGTTCTCAAGCCCGTTGTTACGGGCTTTTTTGATGCAATTCAAAAACTTAAAGAAAGTCGCCTTTATGTTGTCATTATGGGAATTATTCATTTGCAACTCGCAATTCCAACTGCGCTATACTACAGTATGAACAGTAGTTTGCTCTGGAGATTTGTGGTGCGTCAGTGGTTTCTTATAATGTCGGTTAGCATGACGCTAGCCCTAACAAGCATTGATGCTGCAGCAGAGTCCAATCCAAAAATCTATCGCTGGAAAGACAAAAACGGCCATTGGGTCTATTCGGATGTACCGCAACCTGGCTCGAAAGAAGTCAAACTCAATGCCAGCGCCTTAACCATGCCAAGTGTTGATACTAAAATTCTCGAGCAAACGGATACAACACCAACGATTCAATATACAGCTAAAATCACTTCCCCAGCGCATGAGCAAACAATCCGTGATAATAGTGGCAGCGTATATGTGACGGGCACCATTGAGCCTAGATTTACCCAAGGTTTAAGCGTGCAACTCTTTCTCAATGGAACGGCCACAGGGCCAAAGCAAACGAATACTCAGTTTGCTTTGCGTGGCATTGATCGCGGCGAGCATTCTGTGGTTATGAAAGTGTTTAATCAAAAAGGTATGTTAGTCGCCCAAAGCGATGCTCATAAGTTCTTTTTGCACCGCAATACCGTGAATAATTAAAGCGATATTGCTTACCTACACTGACTTTCAACCAGTAGTTGCAAACATACTATGCTCATTTCCTCTGGTATTGAGGAAGCCAAATTCGACATGTCATTGTGTTCAATCCACAACCTTTGCTCACCAACCTGAACTTGATAGTAGACCTCGGCCTTTGTTCGCAATAAATATTTATCTCGCCAGTTAGGTTGGACGACCCGCATCACACCTGTAAGGGTGGCTTTCTCGCCATTCGTAGCTCGATGTACACTCGCAGCTTGAGGAGGAAAGCAGTCACCCTGTTCGGTAACATACTTAGCGCTTTGAAAGTCACACCCGCTCATGCAGAGCGTGACAAAAAGGCTCCCCCCACAGACACGAGCTAGATGTATTTTTTGACACAAAGCACTAAGACCTTAAAGTTGGCATGCTTTATTAATAACAAGTTTAGGATACGAGTTCGAAAACCCCTAGTTTCTGAGCTTAGGTAATAATTTACTTCAATGGATGCAAAGCTATGCTATTCTCATTGCACCACATTGGTGCACGGTGAACATATATGGATCAACATAACTCGATTGACTTGGATAAAGTTTGGCAATCTCTCTCAACCGCGATTTTAGTGCTCGATCAAAATTTAATGATCCACTATGCCAATTACAGCAGTAGTGAACTGCTGGGACTCAGCACTAAACGGCTTGTTGGACTGGCGATTGATAGTGTGTTTAATCATCATCATATAGACCTGCCTCGGCTCTCTAAATACGTGCTACAAGATGGTGTAGACTGCCAGCAACACAGGGTAGACGTGGTATTCGTAGATAATCGTGTTGCGACACTAAGTCTGCATGCCAGACGAGTTTACCTTGCAGAAAAGGCGTATATTTTAGTGGAATGTCGCCGTGTTGATGATGCCCTGCGTTATGACCAAGCATCCAATCAAATGCACCAATTTCAGGCAGCTCGAAACCTCATTCGCGGTCTTGCCCATGAAATAAAAAATCCACTTGGTGGGATCCGCGGTGCGGCGCAATTATTGCAGTACGAAACTGATCAACAAGAACGGGAAGAATGTGCCACGCTCATTATTGAGCAAGCAGATAGATTGCGCGAGTTGGTAGATAGATTACTTGGACCCAATCAGTTACCACAAAAAGAGCCGTGTAATATCCATCAGTCGTTAGAATCGGTGATTAAATTAACCACCTTGGAGCGCGATGCCGATATCATCTTGGTAAAAGATTATGATCCCAGTATTCCAGCCATTGTGATAGATCAAGCCAAAATTCAGCAAGTTCTGCTGAATATGCTACGCAATGCTCAACAAGCGCTACAGCATGACGGTACGATCACCATAACAACGCGCATTAAACACCGTCTTCATCATGGTGAGCGGCTATTGAAAAAAGCATTACTCATCCGTATCAGCGACAACGGTCCGGGGATCGCCGATGAGGTAAAAGAGACATTGTTCTTTCCGATGATCACGAATAAAGAAGGAGGATCTGGACTTGGACTCTCTATCGCGCAAACTTTGGTAGAGCAACACCAAGGGTTTATCGAATGCGATAGTTGGCCAGGACACACTGAGTTCAGTATCTACCTTCCCTTTGACAACACCGAAACAGGAAACGTGCAATGAAATCAGTTTGGTTAGTCGATGATGACGCTTCAATCCGATTTGTTTTAGAAAAGGCATTAAAGCGAGCTGAGTTTGAAACCGAGAGCTTCGCCAGCGGTCAAGATGTATTGACCGCGCTTGAATATGAGCAACCCGCAGTGCTGATCTCAGATGTACGTATGCCAGGTATCGATGGCATGGCCTTGTTAGATAAAATTGCAGGACTCTACCCAAACTTGCCGGTGATCATTATGACCGCGCACTCGGACTTGGACTCTGCGGTCAACGCATTTAAGAAAGGAGCATTTGAATACCTCGCCAAACCTTTCGACTTAAACGAGGCCGTTTCCCTTGTGCAACGTGCATTTCGCGCAGGCCAGCAAACTAAAAAGCAAAAGCGCCACAGTGAAAAAGCCAATAGCCCCGACATTATTGGTGAAGCCCCAGCGATGCAGGAAGTGTTCCGCGCCATCGGTAAACTTTCCGCTTCAAGCATGAGTGTATTGATTAACGGCGAATCAGGCACGGGTAAAGAGCTTGTGGCAGGCGCGCTGCACAATCACAGCCCGCGAAAAGACGCTTCTTTTATCGCGCTCAATATGGCTGCCATCCCCAAAGATCTCGTCGAGTCTGAATTGTTCGGCCATGAAAAAGGCGCTTTTACTGGCGCTGACAGCATGCGCCGTGGCCGCTTTGAGCAAGCCGACGGTGGCACCTTATTTTTAGATGAAATCGGTGATATGCCACTGGACGTACAAACTCGGCTATTGCGCGTACTCGCCGATGGTGAGTTTTATCGGGTTGGTGGTCACAACAGCGTGAAGGTCGATGTCCGTATCGTCGCGGCTACCCATCAAGACTTAGAGACACTGGTAAAGCAAGGTAAATTCCGTGAAGACTTGTTTCACCGTCTAAATGTCGTCAGGTTAAAACTACCAGCCTTACGTGAGCGCCCTGAAGATATCGCTGCCCTGTGCGAGCACTTTCTTGCAAAAAGCGCCAAAGAGCTAAAAGCCGAGCCAAAAATCATCTCCAAACATGCCCTGCAAAAAATGCAAGCCTATCATTGGCCAGGCAACGTTAGACAGCTGGAAAACACCTGCCGCTGGTTAACGGTAATGGCGCCGGGCGAACTTGTTACCCCAGCGGATCTGCCCGAAGAGCTAGAAAAACCACAACAGATTGACGCCTTAGAACATGGTAATTGGCTGGACGCATTCCAAACTTGGTTAGACTCAGAGTTACGTACAGGAAAAGACCATATTTGGCCAGATGTACAGGCACAATTAGAAACACGGCTGATCAAATCCGCACTCAATGCCTGCCATGGTCATAAGCAAGATGCGGCATTAAAGATAGGTTGGGGGCGCAATACGTTGACCAGAAAGCTAAAAGAGAGAAATATTCAAGATTAGACGACAAGCTGAGTATTATGACTCAGCTTTTTCCCACTACTCCAGTTCCCAAAATGAATAATATCTGATTGAAAATCATACAAACAACCAGTAGCTTGGACTATGCCGTATCTTGTGACTCGGCATAACTTACATTTTGTAAAGGAATCGCTATGAAAATTACATTGAATAAAAAACCACTAAAACATCTATCTAACAGCAAGAAGCTAGCAAATGAGCTTACACCGCAAGCAGCTGGTGGTTATGATGTTACCTCACCACACAATAAAGGCTGTATCAGCTATCAGGGGATGACATGCCCTACTTCGCCGTACGACCCTGCTTGCTAGAATGATCTAACTCATGTCGCTTATCGTTATATACCAATCCACATAAATAACCTGAGCTGCGGATAATTAATGCCTTTCTAGCAGCCAGTTTTAGCGCTAACTGCGTTGAATTCACTTCCAATAGCCAGCTATTGGTGCGTAAATTCGCCTTGTTTTCCCTAAAACTTGCTGGCTAGACAAGGAAAAAACTAAGTTGTGCTTTAGCAACAATGAGTTGGAACATTCCTTATCCAAACCTCAGGTTAAATAGTTGGCGACATAATCAAGTAGATTGGTGTAAGCGACAATAAAAAATCATTGCTCTAATCAAAAAAAGTCGCCACTATTTAATAAAGACAATGTACTAACTTATGTAAGCCTGTGAAACTGCTTGAAAATGTCCCACTGTTCAAACAACTAGAGATCATCAATCGCTTAGCGTTTTTTAAAGAGTTTACGCTTGCCGAGCGTCAGGTGTTACTCGAGTCTTTTGGCCACTTATATCTGGTGCAACAAGAGCGTCATGCCTTCAAACGCTTTGAAAAAGACAATCGCCTGTATATTGTATTAAGCGGTGAGTTTTTGATTTTTAAACAAGATGCGGCCCATGATTTAGGCAAGGTTGGTCCTGGTGAATTTTTAGGTGAAGGTGCATTTATCACTAACCGAGAACGCAGCACCAGCGCACAAGCGTTAAAAGACAGCATTATATTGGCAATAACCCCAGATGCACTAACACGCTTGCCCAATGTGATCCGGGAAAAAATCAAAGACAAGCTTATTGAAGGTATGAGCCATCGCATTGCTAAGCTCAATGCATTTATTGAAGGTGTAACTGACTAAGTAAAGTAGCCCAAGCAAAACATAAAAGAATGGCACTACACCAAAGCAGCTTGTCTTGCCCGCTGTGATTTGTAATCCACTTTGACTTTGAAATGACATACTGAATAAGCATCATCAGCGGGATAGTAAAGCAGATAAATCCGTAAAAGAGATAACTTAGTGTTGCCGTCCACCAAAAGTGTGGACTCGTTAAGTCCGTTTCATTGACCATACCAACCATGGGGACAGGAAACTGATATACATAAATAAATATCAGTGATAGAAGCCAACAAAACAGAGGAATAATAGTAATTCTTATCACGCCATCAGCAGTCCTTTCCATAATTTCCTCCAGTTAATGTAATACATATAATTAAAGTATACTATTAAAAAGCGGTATCGAAATAGAAGTGAAGCTACTAGAGAACTCGATTGTTGCGAGAAGAAATGGGAGCCGTAGCTCCCAATTTTTATTATGCTAATAACTCACTGAATGCATCAAACAAGCTATCTAGCTCTTCAATGGTGTTGTAGTGCATACAACCAATACGCACCACCCCACCTTTATCCATCACACCCAGCTGCTCACATAAACCTTGGGCGTAGAAGTTGCCATCCCATACACACATGTGCTTTTTACCTAAGAATTCAGACACGGTACGTGGCTCGATGCCCTCAAATGTCAAAGCAAACGTTGGTGTGCGCTCAGCGAGTCGCTCGCGTGATTCAATACCAAAAAGTTTAACCTGTTTAAACTCGGCTAAACGCGTTAAGAAGTGTTGGCTAAGCTGCATCTCATGCGCTTTTGTGCGTGCAAACGCCTCAACCAGCTTCTCTCGGCGTGGTGTATCCGCACTCATCTCGCTTAGTGAAGCAATGTAGTCAATCGCCGCAACAACACCCGCTAGCCCTTCGAAACTCTGCGTACCAGTTTCCCAACGACCTGGAATAATGTCTTTTGCCGGCTCCACCTTATACGGAGTAAAACCTTCTAAATGCTCACGCTTACCATACACAATGCCGACATGCGGACCAAAGAACTTATAGGCAGAGCACGCAAGGAAGTCGCAATCCAATGCCTGTACATCGATTAGCTCATGAGGAGCATAATGCACAGCATCAACATATACCAATGCACCAACTTGGTGCGCAAGCTCCACAATACGTTTGATATCGTTGATTGAGCCCGTTGTATTTGATGCATACGTCACCGCAACCAACTTAGTCTTGCCGTTTAGTAGTGATTCAAAATGCGCTAAATCAAGCGTGCAATCGGCTTCATTAATGCGCACTGCATGTACCGTCGCACCTTTATCTTCGGCAGCTTGACGCCATGAAGAAACGTTTGAATAGTGATCGGCATTGGTCACAATGACTTCATCACCCGCTTGCCATTCGCGAGATAGCGCACGGCTAAAGCTAAAGGTTAAGCTGGTCATGTTGGCACCAAATACAATTTGATCTGCACTTGGCGCATTGAGTAAGTCAGCAACTGCTTGGCGCGCTTCACTCATCAAACTGACGGTCTTATCGCTTGAGAAAAATGCACCACCTAAGTTAGAGTTAAAATAACCAAGGTAAGCAGACATCGCGCTCAACACGGACTGCGGGACTTGAGAGCCACCTGGGCCATCAAGGAAAATTGGCGCGGTTCCACCAATACTTTGCATAAGCGCAGGGAACTGACGACGCACTTGATTTAAATCCATACTACCCTCTTAGGCTGTAAATACGAAGCAGTCTAGATAACCAACTTGCTCGGCATCTAGCTTGTTCATCGGTGTTGCGTTATGCCACACTTCACGGTCATTCACGAGTGCAAATAAACCGTCTTTGATTTCCATTTTGAAGCAAGGTTCGGCTTCTTTGTGCTCATATACCAATAGCTCACCACCGGCGATATTTTCGTGAGAAACACCGCAAACACACACATGGTCAAAACCATCTTGGTGCACACCTTCTGGCGCTGGAGGGGTATCGCTTTCAATCGCTAACATGCGAAACTGATGCACTTCTATGCTGGTATCGTCTGCAATTCCTGTCATGGCTTTAAATTCAGCAAGCATATGCTTAAAGCCATCAGTGTTTAACATGTCCAGCTCAAGGTTTTCGTAAACACGCTCAATATTACCTTGGAAAGTATTAATTGAATCGTCTTGAACGAAAGCCTTAGTCGGCTGCAATGTCACTTCACCGCCAGTGAATTTAACCACAGAATAGCGGCGCTTTCTGAATGCACCATCGGCATAAGGGTTATCTGGAAGTTGATTGAAAAAAGGCTTAACTGCGTCGATATGTGACTGCGGTAAAAAGCGTAGTTGTAATAAATTCTGGTTGTTTACTGTTGTCATGATCCTCTCGCCCATTGATGAGAATTTGCCGACAATTCTAATAAAACCAGAGAAAATTACTGTTTAAAAAAACGGGATTTTAATTACCAATACGCAATAAAAACCCAATTATTACCACTTTAGTAGATTACTTATCTAGGTTTAAAATGATGCTTGATAACAACATTTAACTTGAGCGTTTTATGTGCATAAAAAAAGCCAACATGCGCTGGCTTTTTTCTTTCAATGTATTCTAGAGCGAGTAATTAAACCGCTTGTTGAATGATCACTGAGTCTGCCTTTTTAGTGTACTGAGGCATCTTGTGGAAGTTCAAGTAACGGTACGTGTCCGCAGCCGTTGCATTGATCTTCTCTGCATACTCTTGATATTCAGCAGGCGTTGGTAGTTTACCAAGAATAGCAGCTACCGCTGCAAGCTCTGCTGATGCAAGGAATACGTTTGCACCTGTACCTAAACGGTTAGGGAAGTTACGAGTCGAGGTAGAAACAACCGTTGCTTTATCAGCAACACGTGCCTGGTTACCCATACATAGTGAACATCCAGGAGTTTCGATACGAGCACCTACACGACCGTAAATACCGTAGTAACCTTCGTCAGTTAACTGATCGCGGTCCATCTTCGTTGGTGGAGCAACCCATAGTTGCGTTGGTAGACGACCACCGAAATTATCCAGTAGTTTACCCGCTGCACGGAAGTGACCGATGTTAGTCATACAAGAACCGATGAATACTTCGTCGATCTTCTCACCTGTTACCGCTGAAAGTAGACGTGCGTCATCAGGGTCATTTGGTGCACAAAGGATTGGCTCTTTGATATCAGCAAGATCAATCTCAATGGTGTGCGCGTATTCTGCATCCGCGTCAGCAGTCATTAGCTCAGGATTCGCTAGCCACTCTTCCATCTTAGTGATACGACGCTCAATGGTACGTACATCACCATAGCCTTCAGAGATCATCCACTTAAGCATAACGATGTTAGAGTTTAGGTACTCTTCGATAGACGCTTGTGAAAGCTTAACAGTACAACCTGCTGCGCTACGCTCTGCAGATGCGTCAGATAGTTCGAACGCTTGCTCAACCGTTAGGTGCTCAACACCCTCGATTTCAAGGATACGACCGGAGAATTCGTTGATCTTACCTTTTTTCTCAACCGTCAATAGACCTTGCTGGATTGCATAGTAAGGGATAGCGTGTACTAGGTCACGTAATGTGATACCCGGCTGCATTTCACCTTTAAAACGAACAAGGATTGACTCAGGCATATCCAACGGCATTACACCTGTTGCGGCTGCGAATGCTACTGCACCTGAACCTGCAGGGAATGAAATACCTAGTGGGAAACGAGTATGCGAGTCACCACCTGTACCTACCGTATCAGGAAGTAGCATACGGTTTAGCCACGAGTGGATAACACCGTCACCAGGGCGTAGCGATACACCGCCACGGTTCATGATGAAATCAGGAAGTGTGTGATGTGTGTTTACATCGATTGGCTTAGGATAAGCTGAGGTATGACAGAATGACTGCATCGTAAGGTCAGCAGAGAAGCCAAGACAAGCAAGGTCTTTAAGCTCATCACGCGTCATTGGACCCGTAGTATCCTGAGAACCTACCGTTGTCATTGTTGGCTCACAGTATTGGCCTGGGCGTACACCTGCCATATTACATGCTTTACCAACCATCTTCTGTGCAAGCGTAAAGCCTTTACCAGAATCAGCCACTAACTTAGGCTTACGGAAGATATCTTCTGCTTCAAGACCAAGAGACGTACGTGCTTTGTCTGTAAGACCACGACCGATGATCAGTGGAATACGGCCGCCTGCACGCACTTCATCAAGAATTACGTCTGATTTCAATGAGAACGTTGAAATAACTTCGTCAGTACCGTGACGCTTAACCACACCTTCGTAAGGGAAGATGTCGATTTGGTCGCCCATGTTTAGTTCGTCAACTGGAAGCTCAATTGGTAGTGCACCAGAATCTTCCATGGTGTTGAAGAAGATTGGCGCAATCTTGCCACCTAGACACACACCGCCAACACGCTTGTTTGGTACGAATGGAATGTCATCACCCATGAACCAAAGTACAGAGTTAGTTGCAGATTTACGAGATGAGCCTGTACCAACAACGTCACCTACATACGCTAGCGGTAAACCTTTACCATTAAGCGCTTCAAGTTGTGCAATTGGACCTACCTCACCTGGCTTATCAGGGTTGATACCATCACGCTCGTTTTTAAGCATAGCCAGCGCGTGTAATGGGATATCAGGACGAGACCAAGCATCTGGTGCTGGAGACAAGTCGTCTGTATTTGTTTCGCCAGTTACTTTAAATACAGTCACTGAAATCTTGTCTGCAACGGCAGGCTTCTCAAGGAACCATTCTGCATTTGCCCATGACTCAATCACTTGCTTAGCAAACTCATTGCCCGCTTTTGCTTTTTCTTCTACATCGTAGAATGCGTCAAACATCAGTAGCGTGTGAGACAAACCTTTAGCAACGATTGGCGCGATAGCAGCATCGTCTAGAAGGTCTATCATAGGCGCGATGTTGTAACCACCAAGCATAGTGCCAAGTAGTTCAGCTGCATACTCTCTTGAAATGAGCGGTGATTCCGCTTCGCCTTTCGCTACTGCAGCCAAAAAGCCTGCTTTTACATAAGCGGCATCATCTACACCTGGCGGTACACGGTTGATAAATAGATCAACGATGAACTCTTCTTCACCTGCAGGTGGAGTTTTTAGTAATTCGATAAGGTCAGCAGTTTGCTGCGCGTCTAACGGCTTAGGCACGATACCTTGCGCGGCACGCTCTTCTACGTGTTTACGATATTCTTGAAGCACAATATTGCCCTCTTGGTGACGTGGACAGACAAGTAAATGATCTGGCTGCGATTATTGATGCAATCGCCTGAACCATTCCCTTGACCATAAAATATAATGAACAATTATAAGGTCTTTGAGTATAGATGAAAATCTTGCATGCGATACCTCGCCTTATAGTCACTATAAATACAATGAATAAGCATACCGAAACAAGTATATTTTGATGAATATTAGTCAAACGAGAATCATTTTAATTTTGCGAAAAGGTATGCTTGGTGGGATCAAAAAAGGCTCCTGAAGGAGCCTTTTTGCATAAGCTAAGTGAAAATTAACGCTTAACTTTTACTTTCTCTTTAGAAGAAACGTGCGCTTCTACACGACGGTTTTCCGCATGCGCCTCCAGCGTATTTGCTGGGTTTTTTAAACGCTCTTCACCGTAACCAACCGTGGTAATACGCATTGAATCTACACCCATATCAACGAGTTTCTCAGCAACGTTTTTCGCGCGGCGCTCAGAAAGCTTTTGGTTGTAATCAGCATCACCCACAGCTGACGCGTGACCTTCAATCACTACATCTGCATTTTTATGCTCTTTCAAGAACTTAGCAACCGCGTTGATATCATCAACATATTGCTGTGAGAAAGAAGCATCATCATGCGGGAAGCGGACTAGCAGACTTACTTTGTCTTCTTTAGTTTCGTACAAAGTACAACCAGACGCATCAACAGCATCCGTCATTGGTGTGTTAGCACACTTGTCTTCGCTATCCACAACACCATCTTTATCACTGTCTTGCGGTGCTTCTGCAACTACAGGAGCAGGGGCTGGGGCAACCTCTTCCGACTTACCAGCGCTACCGAACGAGTAGTTAATACCGATTTTACCACCAACATCAGTAAAACCTGCTTCGAGGCCTTGGTAAACCGCCGCTTCTGCATTCACGAACAAGTGATCGGTGAAGTAATGACGAACACCAGCACCTACGTTAGCAAAAGTGTTATCTGAAATTACATCTAGGTTCATCTTCTTGATACCCACTAGACCATAGAAAGGACCACCATCAAAATGGTACAAACCGTCGATACCGTAACGCTCTGCATCTAGTGAACCATTGCTGATACCGCCAAGGTCAAAGTCCATATCTGCATATTCGATACGACCACTCCAGAATTTGTCAAAACGGTAGCCGATTTCAGCACCCCAACCTGTAGAGTCTTCTACGTCTAGACCGGCCATATCGCGGTGATTTTGCCAGTCAGCATCATAGTAATCACCAAATACACCAAGATATACACCTTCTGTAGGCTCAGTAGTATTTGCATTTGCATTGGCTGTCACTGCCATCGCAACTAGTAAGCTCAAAGTTTTAATTTTCATCATTCCTTCCCATCTCTGTTAGTTTACGCATTGAGTATCGACTCGGATAGTCTATCAGAAAATGCGTCTACCGATTACGTTGCATAGATAATATTAGCTCGTCTATTAATGTTTACTTAACGTTACATAAGGAATTTTTGCTATTTATGAATTAATTTTGATGACCAAATAGGATTTGATACAGACCTTGTTCCTTTAACAAATCCTTGTGTTCTCCATACTGGGACACTTCACCATCATCTAAAACATAAATTAAGTCGGCTTGTTTTATTGCGCTCAATCGATGTGCAATAATCAAAGTCGTTCTATCAGCCAAAAACGCTTGCAAATTGCGATGAATTTTTGCCTCAGTCTCAATATCAAGTGCCGAGGTTGCTTCATCCAGCACCACCACTTTAGGGTCGGCAACAACCATTCTTGCAATGGCTAACCTTTGCTTCTGTCCTCCGGACAATTTAATTCCATTGCGACCAACTTGCGCATCTAATTTGTCGGCCAGAGCAAGTACGGTATCTGCTAGCTCTGCAACGCTGAGTGCCTGCCACAGTACTTGGTCAGATACCTCTCGTCCCATTGCTAGATTTTCACGGATGCTGGTATTAAAGAGTATCGGCTGCTGCAATACGGTTACTATATTATCTCGCACTGCTTCGTAACCAATTTGCTCTACTGGCGTGTCATTTATATGGATCTCGCCACTTTGTTTTTCATACAATCCCAAAAGCAATTGCACCAAAGTAGATTTACCACCCCCAGACACCGCTACTAACGCTACCTTCTTCCCTGCTGGAATATGCAAAGATACCTGTTTGAGCACGGGTTGCTCTGCAACGTAAGCGAAGTCTATATTGGCAAATTTGATATCAACCTGAGATGAATCAAAGACGGTTTTCGTAGCGGGATATTGTGCTTCTGTCGCAAAATTAAAAACCTGATTTAACCTACTAAGCGCCGCCGAGGCACCATAGTACGCATATTGAATACCAAGAATTTCCTGTACAGGCCCCATCATGAACCAAAGGTAACCAAATACCGCAAATATCTGGCCGACCGTTAAATCAGAAAACACCACCATAAACATAGCGACAGCACGGAAAAACTCGAACCCCACCAAAAACACGGTAAAGCTTAAGCGGTTAACCGCGTCCGTTTTCCATTGTGACTGCACCGCGTAATGTTTGAGATCTTTGGCGGCTACTTTAACCTGTGCAAAGTAGTTACCCTCTCGACGAACAGCTTTTAACTGAGAAATAGCATCTAGCGTCTCGACTAGTGAAGTTTGCAGTGCTTCAAATGCAGCATTCTCTTCCTTTTTCAGCTCTTTAACATGTTTGCCAAACTGCCGAGAAAAATAGATGACCGCCGGATTGAGCAACAGGATCACCAGCCCCAACATCCAATCAATCCAAAGCAAAATCGCCGCAGTGCCAATGATTGTGAGTAAACCGATTAAAAAGCGTGACAAGGTTTGGCTGATAAATTTATCCAAGGTTTCTACATCGGTAATACAACGAGAGCTAATTGCAGCACCACCTTGGCTTTCATACTCCTTAAGTTGAACTTTAGGTAAATGCGTAAGTAAGCGCTCACGGATTTGATAACTAATGTCTTTGCCAATAATAGTAAACTGGCGTGACTGCATCACCCCTAGCACCAAACTGGCCAAGCGCATGGTTATTACAGCCAACAAAATAACCACGATATAGCCACTGGGGCCATGCCATTGCTCGGGCAATACTGAGTTCATCCAAGCCACTGCTCTGCCTGGTGTATCTAGTAAGACTTCATCTACCAGCAACGGCATCATCAAAGGAATAGGTACACTCACCAACGCGGCAAATAAGGCGATGATATGCGCATTAATAAGTGGCCGTTTGTGCTCAAGGACTTTACGTTTAATTTCTTGCCAAGAAAGCTGCTGTTCTGCCATTTAGGTTCCACAAAAAGTTTGATAGTGGGCCGGTGTAGACGCGCTGGTCCACGATTCAGGATAATCTTTGTAATCATAGGGCGACGTCAACGCGGTTAGCCAACTTTCTAGCGTTTGACTTATGCCTTGCTGATTAAATAGCGCAATCTCAGCCTCCACCAACGCATTACGGGGGATTAGTATCGGGTTAGCTTGACTCATCAGGTTAGCCGCAACGTCATCGGCAGCACGCCTTTGTGCCCATTGTCGCCCCCAGCTCTCCAACTCCGTTGGCACGGATAAAGCTTTGTTTGGATGACCAAGCAAACTATTGGTTAGTGCCGCAAAGGTATTGGTAAAGTCTAGTTCATGCTCCGTCATCAACTTGAGTAAGTCACTAAGGAGCATGTCGTCTGCGTCGCTCCATTCATCAATACCAAGCTTAGCCGCCCACATATCTTTGTACTTGCGATTAAACGATTCAGAAAACTCCGCCAAAATTTGACTAAATGCTTCAATTCCCGCTTGCTCATCTTGCCACAACACCAATAAGGCCTCGGCAAGTCGCGCACAGTTCCAATTCATGATGTTTGGCTGATTACCAAACGCATAGCGGCCTTGGCGGTCGATAGAGCTAAACACGGCGTTAAAATCAAACTTTTCCATCATTGCACAAGGGCCAAAGTCTATCGTTTCACCACTGAGCAAAATATTGTCGGTATTCATCACGCCATGAATAAAGCCAACCCGCATCCACTCCACGACTAAGTCAACTAACTGTTCACACACTTCACGAAACAATTCGAGTACATCCTGTTCGGTTTCAACTTTAAAACCCTCGAATAATTGCTCGCCCAGCAAGTTGAGCAGGCTCCATAGCTCATCTTTATCTTGCTGTGTAGCCAGATATTGCAAGGTACCGATGCGGATATGACTTTTTGCGACACGACACACAATCGCGCCAGGTACTTCACCTTGACGATAAACATGGTGTCCAGTGGTTACAACAGCAAGGCATTCCGTAGTTGGAACACCCAAGCCAACCATAGCTTGGCTCATGATGAACTCGCGTACCGCAGGTCCTAGCGCACAAAAACCATCACCGCCTCGAGAAAATCGCGTCGCTCCAGAGCCTTTCAAGTGCAGGTCGTATTGACGTCCGTCATCAAGTTTCACCCCACCAATTAAATGCGCTCGGCCATCACCAAGTAACGGGTTAAATTGCCCAAACTGATGGCCACTGTAAGCTAAGCTCGTCGGTTCAATATTACCTAAAGAACGTTGACCACTTAACAGCTCAGCAAGCGCTGTGGTGCCGTATTTCTCTAGCTCAAGCTTAACTAGCAACGGCGTATTGGATAGTAGTAATGTGGGCTGATTAAATCTTGCTGGTTGCTCCTTAAAGAGCAGAGCAGAGCCTTGATAGGGCTGAAAAAATACCATGCGGTCACCTCCATTTTACTAGCGAATATTATCACCAACACTCATTGACACAATTTGACTTAACTCTTGTAAGCTAAGCCCGCTATATTGACGCATTTCATTGAAAAATTGCTGCGTCGCTTGCAGTGACTTCTGACTTTGCAAGCCACCGTCGATGATCTCCTCGGCACGCAGTACCGTTTCGACATCTTTACTCAGTAAAAACGTATCTTTACCTAACACACGAAGCGCGTAAGGACCGGTATTCCCGCCGAGTCTCGAGCCATGCTTTTTCAAGTACAGCCACAAACCAACAATGTTGTCTTCCGGCCAGTTTGCGACGAATTCACTAAAACGACCATGCTGTTGTTGCACTTCAAAAATCATATGGCAATTGTCAGCGATACTTTTTACCTTTTTAGCATTACGAATGATCCGCTCATCCTGACTACGTTGCTCGTACATTTCAGGAGACATCATTAACAGCTTCTCGATTGAGAATTGCCAAAACACTTCTCTAAAGCCGTCCCATTTATTATCAACCACCGCCCAATAAAACCCGCTTTGGAATATCTTTCGCGTAAATTCTTCTAGCCATTGATCATCACTTAATGCCAATAACGATGCGGTACTCAATGGTTGACTAAGCTTCGCTTTTAGCGCCACCTCAGAACCTTTACGCTCAGCAGCCCTATGATAAATTTTTTCGAATACTTTCATGCTCATGACCGAGTTTGCTTGGTATTGTATACAGGGTAACTTATCTCGCCTAAGCTCGGAATAACAACCTGTTCTCTAACGGTAGTTTTTCCTTACTGCGACCTGAGCCAGCCATTAATGTGAGAGGTTTTGATGAAATCTTAATGAAGGGCTAGGCCTAGCCGCGTTACTGACTGCGGCTAGGTTGATGTTTCATGTATAAAAAAATCTAATTAGGCTAATGCAGGAGTTTGAGTTACAGGGAGTTGGGAGACTTCGGTTAGGCAACCATTTTCCATTTTTAATAACCTGTCAGCCAATGAGAAGTATTTATCATCATGGGAGATCACCAAAATCGTTTTTCCTTTGTTTCTTAGCTCAGGTAGAAGCTCTCGATAAAATACATCTTTAAAGACCGGGTCTTGGTCCGCTGCCCACTCATCAAAGAGATAAAATGGCCTATCCTCAAGGTAAGCAACAACTAAAGCAAGACGTTTTCGCTGGCCTTGTGATAGACGTTGTGTTGTGAAGCGGCCCGATTCAATACTCACTTTATGGTGTAAATTAAGCTTACGAATTAGTTCATTTCCTTTTCGCTCCAGCTGATCGCAAGGCACATTTAACAAACGATCGAATAAGTAGTAATCACCAAACACCGTACTAAAAAGCTGGCGATAAGCATCTAATCCAGCGCCGCTAATCGGCTGGTTATCTACTACGATCTCTCCTTCGTCTGCTTCATACAAACCGCACAGCACTTTAGCGAAGGTTGTTTTGCCACTACCATTGCCACCAACAAGATAAATGAGTTCGCCTTGTTTAAACTCAAGATCTATTGGCTTCAGTGAAAATATATCGTCGCTTTGCTCGTGATAGTAACGGTGACACAGTGCGTGTAATTGGATACTGTTAAACTGTGTAAAAACTTGCACACTATTTCCATCATCACTCATCAACTCATCAGTTAGTGTTTTGATGGTATTCGCTGAGGCTTGCGCGGCGAAAGCTCTGGGTATATTTGCCAGTAAGGTTTCTAATGGCGTTAGCATATAGAGAAATAACAGTGCAAAGCCAGACATAATGCGCTGACTCTCTTCACCAGTTTGCTGAGATAAAAAATATAACGCCCCACCAATGAAGGTAAAAATCAAAAAGCCACCCCAAGAGGAGGCCATATGCAGAATGGAAACCCCCTCAATGCGTTCTTTTCTTAAAGCGTCTATCGCCGGATGCAATACTTCTAACTTGAAGAATGCTCGCTTACTGCGATTCAGTTTAAGCTCTTTGATACCGTCAGTGATCGCATCAAACTGTTGAAAAAGACTGTCTTGCATCGCTGCAGCGTTCGCTATTTTTTTAAACGCAACATTGTTTGCAAAACTATAGCTCACCGAACCTAAAACCAAGGTCAGTAATGCGAAAAGAAATATTAACCAGTCTAACCAAGCCATATATACGAAAGCACCAAGCACTATCATGGCATTCGTCAATATACCCGGCATACTCATGAAAAACCCTGCCACCTTTAAACTATGCTCTGTTAAGCAAGATTTGATCTTCGCGTCTCCCTGTAACTCTATGTGACTAATTTTTGCTTCTATCGTTTTATCAGCAACGAGTTTTCTTAACTCGGCTTGGCTATGCTCACTCAACTGTTCAGCAACTAATTTAGAAATTAGCTGTACCACGACCCCTGATATTGCCAGCGCCGCAAAAACCCAAAAGAACTCCGTCTGACGCTCGCCTTTGGCATTTATGATTTCGTTAATAAGTGCCACCAGTGAAACACTAATAATGCCGAATACAACGCTGCTCAGCGCAGTGGCCACAAAGCGTTGCCAAGTCTTTTTTATCAGAAAAACTAACACGATTTCTCCCAAGGATGATCAAATCCCTTACAGGACGACTTTGAACTAAAAAAATTCACTTGGATCGCGTCTTATATTAAAAACTCAACAACCTTGACTATGTTGCCAATTCTTAAACCTTACCTGTCACCACCGCTTGATAACTATGCTAGAGGTGTTGCACTTATTTCTGGTGATAAACCCTCTTTTGCTCAGCAAATCAAAAATATAACCACCTTAAGTGACGCGATCTCTCGCTTTAGTTCAACAAAGGGAGTGACAAATAAAAAGGCGCAGGCCTCAGTTTGGCACATGCACTACACACTACGTATCATGCCCTCAATTTTATTTACGCACAGTGTGTTGGGCCGTGCACTCCCATTGGCTTTAGATAAAGTCGTGATCGACATGGAAAGCTGGCAACTACAGCTGCCTAATCAAGGGAAAGCCGTGGAGTGTCACGATACGGCTACGCACTATGCCGAGTTTATTAACGCGCATTTATCTCCCTTACATGCCTTTTTAAATCAGCATTTTGGAGTTGCTGAACACGTTTTATCGAGTAATTGCGCTTTTCGTTTGAGGCAGTTTTTTCCAACCATCATTCATTATGTCGGCGAGCGCCCTAAGGTAAACGATGACTATCACACTTTATCTCAGGCAGTGAAGATTGGGGGACATGTAAACCCTTTTTATACCCCAAAGCTGCAACTCTGTGACGAGCGTGGCTCCTATCAGCTGAGGGAGTCATGCTGCCTGTTACATAAAACAAGCGATGGCAAGCTTTGTCGCGACTGTCCAAAGCATCCTCATCACTTTGACGCCCATCAACAACAACGAACTTTGCGCAGGGCTGTTTTAACAAACTAGATATAAATCTAAATCTTTATTGTTTACCTTCGTCTTGATTTCAATTAATTCGTTTTCACTGCTGTGATATCAGCAAGGTGTGCTTATGGACTTTAGCCAAGTTATTCAACTCGAACAATATGCAAAAGCCACGCAATTTAACCCGGAGAACAACTGCCTGTTTACAACGGGTACGCATTGCTTAGTTAGTCAAGGGATCAAGAAACGCGTCACTTTACCGATTGGTGATACTAAGGATTTAGTCGCTGCAATTGACTCTCACATGCATAATGAGCCGGACAACACTATCGCCTTTGCCGCTTTGCCATTTTGCAAAACAGAGCACGCGCAAATTATTATTCCAGAGCAAGTTTCTCGTTGGGAAAAAGCGGCATTCAGTGCCTGGTTTGACGCTGAGTTAGCGTCATGCCAAGGCGTACCAAACTCGCTATTAGAAATTACCGATTTACAGCCTCAAGCTCAATTTGAAAACGCTGTTTCTCAAACCAAACAGCTATTTGATACTGGGCTACTAAATAAAATTGTTTTGAGTAAACAGACTCAACTGCGCTTTGCAGAACCAATTAATTCCCAAGCCGTACTGCGGAATTTGCTACAACAAAGCCAATCTGGCTACCACTTTTCATTCCCTACAACCGACAACGCAATTTTAATGGGTGTCAGTCCCGAGCTATTACTGCGCAAGCAAGCTGAGAAATTAACCACTAACCCGCTGGCAGGTTCAATTCCAAGGGATACTTGCCCAAAGGAAGAAGCACACCGCCGCAGTGTATTGTTTGCCTCTAAAAAAGATAGATATGAGCATGCCGTTGTCATTGAAGACATTCAGCAAGTATTGACGCCACTTTGCAGTGCACTACATATTCCAGCTCAACCTGAGCTGTTGAGCACCGCCACTATGTGGCATTTATCTACAGTCATTTCAGGGGTCTTAAAAGAATCAGCAACCCATAGCTTGGCAATTGCAAACCAATTACACCCAACCCCCGCACTCTGCGGTAAGCCAACTGCTGATGCTTATCCCAAAATAGCAGAACTAGAACAGCGAAGCAGAGGATTGTTTTCGGGGATCATTGGCTGGTTTGATAAGCACGGTAATGGCGAATGGGTAGTGGTGATCCGCTGCGCAGAATTACGCGATAAGACCGCTAAGTTATTTGCTGGAGCGGGTATTGTCGCTGCATCAGACCCGCGCTCTGAATGGCTAGAAACAGAAGCAAAACTCAATACCATGCTAAACGCACTCGAAACCAAGCAAGCATATTACGCAATGAGAAATACATTCCATGAAGCAAATTGATTTTACTCCTTGGCCAGCTGAATTAGCCGAGCGCTACCGCGAAAAGGGTTATTGGCAAGACCTACCGCTAACTTGTGTTATTAGCGATCAATTAATACGGCATGCAAACAAGCATGCTGTCATTGATGAACATCGGTGCTTAACTTATTTGCAGCTTGATCAATATAGCAATCACTTAGCTGCTTATCTCTCAGCACAAGGGGTTCAACAAGGAGACACAGCACTTATCCAATTGGCTAATCAGGTCGAATTTTATATCAGCTTATTCGCACTTCTCAAGCTTGGCGCAGCCCCGGTGTGCGCACTATTCAGCCATAAACAGACTGAAATTAGAAGTTACTGTGAACAGCTAGCGCCCAAGGTGTTAATCGTTTCTTCAGCACATGAATTGTACCGAGATGAGCAGTTTATATTATCGTTACAAAAAGACTACCCTAGCATACGGGCAACACTGATAGATCACCCAAAAGGTAATAGTCAGCTTAAACAAGCTTACTTGCAATCGCGGCCATTTTCAGCGCCAGATTTAGACCCGACTCAGGTAGCATTTTTCCAGCTATCAGGTGGAAGTACTGGCACGCCAAAGTTGATCCCAAGAACTCACAATGACTACTTATATTCCGTGGTGGCAAGTAAAGACATTTGTGAATTGACGGAGCAACATGTTTATCTTTGTGCTCTGCCAGCCCCGCATAACTTCCCGCTTAGCTCTCCGGGCGCCTTGGGTTTTTTTGCTGCGGGCGGCACCGTTGTTTTAGCCCCAGATCCAAGCCCCAGCAGCTGCTTTAGTTTGATTGAAAAATATCAAGTAACACACACTGCATTGGTTCCTCCAGCTTTGCAGCTATGGTTACAACATGCCCCAAAAAGCCAATATCGCCTAGACAGCCTTGATGTCATTCAAGTGGGTGGCGCTAAATTGAGTTTAACGATTGCACAACAAGTCAAACCTGTTCTTGGCTGCCAATTACAACAAGTTTTTGGCATGGCTGAGGGGCTAGTTAACTACACACGTTACAATGACGACCTATGGCACATTCTCAATACTCAAGGATGTCCAATTAGTGAAGATGATGAAATCAGAGTCGTGGATGAACACGGCAACCCCGTGCCCGATGGTGAAGAGGGGCGATTGTTAACACGAGGACCCTATACGATTCGAGGATACTATCGCTCACCTAAGCACAATCAAACTGCATTTGATGAGCAGGGATTTTATAGCTCTGGAGATTTGGTAAAACGCCTGCCATCAGGACATTTAATCGTTACAGGTCGTGTCAAAGATCAAATCAATCGAGGCGGGGAAAAAATAGCAGCGGAAGAAGTTGAAAACCTGTTACTCAGCCACCCAAATATTCAACAAGCCGCCATTGTTGCAATGCCTGACCCAACCTTGGGAGAAAAAAGTTTCGCTTTCCTGACCGGTATACCGCTGAAACCATTAGCTATTCGCAAATACTTACGTGAACAGGGAATTGCAGATTACAAGGTACCGGATAAGTTTAAGTTTATAGATAACTTACCACTGACTCCAGTGGGTAAAGTCGATAAAAAACAGCTCCGTAGCGAAACCGAAGCACAACAAAAATCCATTCAACTTTAGAGAAGTAAAATGACTATACCTAAATTAAATCACTATTCTTTACCTCGCGCAGCTGAACTTGCGCCAAGTCGAGTGGATTGGCAACTTGACTCGCAACGTACTGCGTTACTTATCCATGATGTGCAACATTACTTCGTCTCTTTTTATGGTGCAGATAATCCGCTAGTACAAGCCATGATAGAAAACATTCAGCGAATTAAAACGTATTGTTACCAACATGATATTCCGGTCTATTATACCGCCCAGCCGATCAAACAAGGTCGCAATGAACGAGGGTTACTGCTAGACATGTGGGGAGCTGGACTACAAGATCCGAGTCAACAACCCATAGTTGATGCATTAGCGCCAACCGAACAGGATATTGTCCTGACAAAGTGGCGATATAGCGCTTTTCAAAAATGCGATTTTGAAGCGCAGCTAAAAGCGCAGCAACGAGATCAACTTTTGATTGTCGGTATTTACGGCCATATTGGTGTGATGACCACGGCTATTGATGCATTTATGCGTGACATACAGCCTTTCGTTGTCGCTGATGCAATTGCAGACTTCACCAAAGACGAGCATATGATGGCCCTACACATCATAGGTCAACGTGCAGGAAAAGTGATCACGACAGCAGAAGTGGTTGGCGAAGCAAGTATTGACCTGACTATGCTCGCGGGACTTAAAGCATTCATTTTGCCTTTGATCGACTGTGAGCCAGATGAGTTTGATGAACATGAAAGCTTGATTGATTACGGTCTAGATTCAGTGCAAGTGATGAACTTGATTTCATTATGGCAACAACAAGGTATTGAAACTAACTTTATTGAGCTAGCACAAATGCCTACTCTCGCAGCTTGGGTCGAGCTGATTGAATCTCGGATGGCAGAATAATGGCATTGCCATTAACCGCTTCTCAAAACGCGATGTGGCTACTACACACGATTAGTGGTCAAGGCAACTTATTTAATGTCGCTGAGTGCTTGGAGTTTCAAGGTAAAATAGATGCCGAGCAGTTTTCCATCGCACTCCAGCATGTCTTTGGGCAAAGTGATTTGCTGCGCAGTAACTTTATCCATAATGATGATTTTATTCCAAGTATAGTAGTTGGACAATCGCTGCCTCTGCTGATCACCGAATATCTTGATCATGATATTGCTTCTCTAGCTGAGTTTATGCCACAACAAGTAGCGCATGAGCTGGCCAAATCTTTTGACTTAAGCTCTGGTTGCTTGATGCGATTTAAATTAGTGCGCACCCCTAGCCAAGATTATTGCTTTATTGTTGCCCATCACATTGTCCTTGATGGCTTTGGCTTTGGTTTATTTCATCAAGCGTTAAGTCGCAGTTATCAGGCTTTAAACACAGGGAAACCTCTGCCAAATTGCCATTTTGCTTCACAGCAACAACTGCTAGATCTGCATGGTAGTGAGCGCTACCAAAAGCAACTATCTGAGGCCGCAAGCTCCCTTAATGAATGGCTTGATGAATACCCAGTGACGCAAAGCTTTAGTGACAGCAAAGCTGCGATTACCGAACCAAATCAACGCTACCATTTCGCGTTAGCTCGAACTCAGTGGCAAACGTTACAATCGGCAGCGAACCAGGTTCAAGCCACCCCCAGTGAAATACTGCTAAGTGTAGTTGCCATAGTGTTAGCGGCTAAGTGCAACAGCCATAAAGTGACATTAGGATTGGTGATGATGAATCGCCAAGCTCCAGTGGAATTTTCATGCCCTACCGTACAAAGCAACGTCTTACCACTACCGCTAACTTTGCCAACGTCTGGGGGATTGGCAGATGTGGCCAGGTACATCAATAGGCAGATAAAACGTGTGAAGCCATTGCAATGCTATCGTGTTGAGCATTTGAAACGAGATCGCAAACAACAAGGTAAAGCGATTGAAGTTAGCGGCCCGACAGTCAATATTTTGCCCTTCACTAGCCACCCACGCTATGGCGAAGTCAAAAGTCGCAGCCATATTCTTAGTGCTGGAACGACGGACGACTTTATGCTGCAAATTTATTTAAATGGTGATGATCCCGTGCAGTTTGATATTGATTACAATCCAGCAAGGTATTCCCCAGAGCTAGTTGTATCTATTGCAGAAGCAATGCAGGAAGCTGCTAATGTCTGGTCGAACACACCGTCTTTGCCTTATCTTTCCGTCATAGAGGAGATGAACAATGTGCTTCGATGACAGCCTCAAGCAAGAGTATCACAACAAAATTGTTTGGGTGACTGGTGCAGGGCAAGGCATTGGACTAAGTGTCGCAAAGCAGTTTGCGCAGCTTGGCGCTCGTGTCGTGGGTTTCGATAAGCAGTTTGCAACTACAGAACCGCTATTTAAAGCCATACACTGTGATCTAGCAGACCTCGCAACATTAGAGCATACGCTAGCAACATTAGTGCGACCAGATCTCGCTCCATATAGCTTAATTAATGTTGCGGGCGTACTCGAACTTGGCGCGCTAGAGACATTATCACTTGAGCAGTGGCAACACTGTCAGCATGTTAACGCTGGCGCCGTATTTGTTTTCCTGAAGTCTTGTGCAGCTCATTTCAAACAGCAACGTAGTGGCAGCATAGTGACAGTTAGCTCCAATGCGAGCCATACGCCCCGCCAAAACATGGCAGCCTATTGCGCGTCGAAATCCGCCTCAACCCAATTAACCCTTACAGCAGGGTTAGAATTGGCTGAATATGGCATACGCGCCAATGTGATTGCTCCGGGCTCTACGTTAACGCCAATGCAAACGGGTATGTGGCGAGATAGCTCAGGTGCAGAGCAAGTGATCAAAGGGTTCCCGAGTCAATATAAACTTGGGATCCCACTGCAAAAACTTGCAACACCTGAAGAGATCGCACACTCGGTGCTATTTTATGCCTCATCCCTAAGCTCACATACCACAATGCAAGTGGTCACTATAGATGGTGGTGCGACACTTTAGGTTTACTAATAAGCGTTGCTTCGCGACATAAGTTAAGTAACGCGCCTCCCCATACAACAATGATAAAGCAAGTGACTAACGTCCAAATCGACAGAAACAACGCAGAACCTGTTGGTAGCACGGGAAACTGACCTGCGACTCCATAGTTCATAAGCGTTTGATAGGCGTAGTAAGCAATACATATCAAAAGGCTTAAACTAAAAACCAAAGAAGCTTTCACGCCGCGTAGATCTTCTTTTCGGCGCAGCTTTAGCTGGCGTTTAACATACATATAGGTGCCGCTAAGCACCAAAAATGAAAGTGCAACCCCAAACGTGCACCACAATATTTTTACCCATATGCCGGCAAAATTACCAAAATGCAAAGGATCCGCGGTATCAGATAAACGCCAATATATTCCCTGACTAGACGCAGTTTGGCTATATACGACTTCCCCAGTATAAGGATTCACATACACCTTATTTGCTCTGTCCCTAACCAATACGTCACTGGATTGACCTTCAACATAAAAATACCCTCCGGAATATCTAATCGCTCTAATTTCCAGATCTGGTCTCGCTTCTCTGACTTTTGCAGCAAGCGCCACAACAGAGAGCTGAGGCTTATCTTGTGGTTGCAATTCAGGTAAGGGGTTCACAGCAAAATCACCAACATCAGTAAACGCAGTTTTACCATCAGCCAAGTCCATTCTGACAAACTCAAACAAGTACCACATACTGGTTATCGCAATCACCACTGCTAACCACAAACTCCATACTCCAGCTAATTTGTGTGAGCTTGCAACCTTAGCGCGAGTATCGCCGCTAAGTTTTAATGTAAATAACTTTTTCCACCAGCCTCGATACAAATACAAAGCACTAATCGTGGATACGCATAGCGGAATGGCAAATAGCAAAACCAAGTAATAAGACACAATGCTGTCGAACACACCAAAAAAATGCATATGAAAATCTCGGAAAAACCGCTGAATATTCAAAAAGCTCGTTTTTCCTTGTATATTTCCAGTGTATGGATCAACGTAAATATGCTGCCATGGATTATCTGGCAAGCGAACCACAAAATCGTGAGCAAAATACGTTTCTGAACCAGCAAAAGCGATCCCTATTCGTGCGTCTGGATAGGTTTCTTGAACCTTTTCGTAAGCACTCGCTAAACTGACTTGTGGACTACTTTCTGCCGCTCTCACTGTGTCATCGAATAGCCAATCTAATTCGTAAGAAATGGTCGCAAATGCCCCTGTCCAACAGATCACGAACAATAGCAAGCCGAACCAAACACCGCTTAAACTATGCCAACTGAACCATTGTTTTGCTGTCATTCTTTTCTCCTAAAAAGAGCAGTTGGCTAAAAAGCCAACTGCTCTCTCCCTGTTTAAAATCGATAGTCGACCGTTAAGCTCGCACTACGTGGATCGCCTGGAAACAACTGACTATAACTATAGCCACCGGTCCAATGTACTTTGTCGAACACATTGTCAATCACCAAGGAGGTCTTCCAACTGTCCACCTGATAGTACACACCTGCGTTGTAGATCAGATAGCTAGGCAATATTAACCCTGCAGAGGAGGTTGCTCGCTCCCCCACATAGCTTGCCCCGATCCCAAATGCCCAATTATCATCTAACTGGTAACGTGACCATACAGTGGCCATATGTTTAGCTGCGCCCTCTTTGCGTTTGCCCACTTCACTATCATTCAAATCTTTGGTTACTTTCGCTGAGTTATAAGCATAATTGGCAATTACGGAAAGTTGTTCCGTGATTTGACCATTAAGATCGAACTCAAATCCACGCGCTTGCTCGGCACCACGCTGACGATACATATATCGAGCAAAATCGATTTTGGCTGATGCTTCAGCATCATATAACACGACATTTTCACGGGTTATTTGATAGATAGCTGTGGTTAATTGTAAATCATCGCTAAATAAACGCGCTTTAAAGCCGACCTCATATAATTCGCTATCTTGCGGTTTAAATGGGCCACCTTGTTCAGGATTATTTGAGTATAGAGGAGGAGGCTCAAAGCCCTGCATCCAACTCGCATAAAGGCTCTGAGTATCTGATAGCTTATACACAGCTCCCAATCGCGGTAGCAGTTGGCTATCTTTCGAGGAGCCACCGCCGGTATTATCTAGATCAAAACTTTCTTCACGTAAGCTCGCCAGTACCGACCATTGACCAAATACCATACGGTCTTGAATATAAATCCCTTCACTTTGTAGGTTACCACCAAACACAGGGCGCTGAGTTGCATTGTAGCTATCAGTATCGCGGTGCTTGTATTCAGGATTTAGAATATCGAACTGCATCGCATCGTTGGCTACTCGCTGGCTGGATTCTCTAAATCTATCAATATAGTCATAGCCAATCACCACATTGTGTTCGATATCACCGAGGTAAAAGTTGCCATTTAGGTAACTGGAAAAGGAGTCTGATTGTGCCTCTGAAGCACGTTCAATGTAGCGCAAATTGACGATAGAGTCTGAATTATCAGCATAATTTCCAATACCGTGCTCGACTAAGTCTTGATCACTATTTTGATGCATATACTGCACAGCTAGCCACCAAGCATCGCTAAAACGATAGTCAACTGCTAAGCTACTGATCAAGCTTTCTGTATCTAGCTTATCCCCAGGTTGTGTTGCCGAAACTTCAATCGGTATCGTGCCCAAACGCTGGCTACCTCGGATATTCGGCTGCCCTCGTTCTAAGATCCCTTCACTGTCTGAATACACCAGTTCGAGGTTAAGCTTAAGCGTGTCACTGGGAATAAAAGTGACACTAGGTGACACTAATAGCCCTTTATTAAATGCTTGGTTTCTAAAAGAGTCAGAGTCTTCATAACCCACATTGAGTCGATACAGCACTGACTCCGATGAATTGATTGCACCTGTGGTGTCAAGTGCAACATACTTCTCTTGGTAACTCCCAAATCGAGCACTCAATTCATGACGACTAGTCGCTAATGGCTTTTTGGTTACGGTATTGATTACACCACCTGGGCTGGCATCACCAAAAATAGCTGAGGCAGGGCCTTTAATCACCTCTACTCGCTCAACATGTGCAATGGCGGTTTGTGACCAAAAATCATTATAAGTTCGCATACCATTGAGGCGGCGATCATCTTGACTGCGAAAGCCTCGGATGGTGATGTCGTTATACACTGAAAATTCGCTCGCTCCGCTGACAAAAGGCGTCACGTCGTTTAGCCGCATCAATCCTTGTTGCTTGATTAATTCTTTTGTCACGGCGCTAATTGACTGCGGAAGGTCTAAAATATCAGCGGCCGTTTTTGTCGCTGAATACGTGTAGGTGGCAAAGTTTTTTTCCGAATCCCGTCCCAACACTTCTATCACTTCAATATCTTCATTTGCCAGTGATTGCTCAGCAGACCAAGCTGGTGCTGCGATACAACTGACTAGTATAAGCACTCGCTTACCTACAAAATGCATGGTAATAATCTCCCTTTTATATTAACCACGGGTTAATTACCTGCAATAGTAACGAAAACAGTTATCATTTACAATTTGATTTTATTCAACACTCATTACTTTTTGTACAGTTTCAATAACACTGGGATGCGAGATAATCTGCATATGATCAGCATCAACATAATCCGAGTGTTGAATATCCAGACGCTGACAAAATCGTTTTGCAACTCCTACATCACGCTCGTTACTCCACACAGTGTAATAGTCAACACCATCACCTTGCCGATAGTTAAGAGCATGACGACCAGCACAGCGCAATAAATAAGTCTGCTCTAAGGTTTGCACTATTTCGGTGGTAGGCATAGCTGCAACACTTTCTTCAAGCACATCAATATGCTCTAGAAGAAAACGCGTGATATCGTCAGCTCTTTCTGCCACTGAACCTCCATCAGACCAAGGAAACTGAGCAACCGCTTGATAAAACTCAGCTTCAGAGTTTGGAGCAGCGATGCTCTCCGAGAGCCTTGTTAAAATATAATCACGCCAACTTTCTGGTTGGGTATTGGTTGGTTCGAACGGGTCCCAACTATCAATTAACAGCATACTGTTTACGCGTGTATTTCTCCCCGTTAGCGCTTCAACCAACTGTAATGCTATCGCTCCTCCCAAAGACCAGCCAAGTACATAAATGTTCTGATACTGGCTAAGATCTCCGAGCTGATCCGCATAGCGATGTGCCAAAGTACTAAAATCATCTTGTTGTGATAACGCAAGATCAGGGGTAATGCCGATACAGCGAATATATTCAGGCAACGCCATAGCAAGCGGTCTGTATGACATAGTAAAACCGCGACCGTCATGAAGACATATCAGCAAATCGCGATATGACTTCGATGATGCAGATTCAGGTAAAATGTCACAAATATTAGATTGTTTGGAAAGCGCAATTTGCTGAGCCAAATCACGCAAGTTATCTGCTTGCCAAATTGCTTGTGCGAGTAAAGGCTCTGGTCGAGCTAATTTTTGCCATTGATGCACCATACGTAACGCATGAATGGAGTTTCCACCCAACGCAAAGAAGTTATCTTCTCGATATACTTGGTTAACCTGCAGCACTTGCTGCCATACTCTAGCTAGCGCTTGTTCCAGATGACCTTGAGGTTGCGTTCCCTGACGACTTTCCTGCAACGGTTTGGGTAACGCTTTTCTATCCACCTTGCCACTGTGATTAAGCGGTAACGCTTCTAACAAGATGATTTGTTCTGGCACCATATAACTGGGTAACAAATCACTGACAGCTGCTGTTATTTGGCCGCGACTTAACGTCTGCGTGCAAACATAAGCAACAAGTCGTTTATCATTATCATCACCATGCGCGACCACTACCGCTTGATTGACTCCTTCCACCCTTAACAACTGGCTTTCAATTTCCCCCGTTTCTATACGGTGTCCACGGATCTTCACTTGATGATCTGTCCGCCCCAGAAAGCGCAGCTCGTTGTGTTCGTTACGCTCAACCAAATCTCCCGTGCGATAGAGTCGCTCGCCGACACTGGAAAAAGGATTTGCAATAAATCGCTGTGCAGTCAACGCTGGTTGCTCCATGTAACCTCGCGCTAACCCTGCACCACCAATGTAAAGCTCTCCGGCAACTCCCGCTGGGCACACATTCAGATAGCTATCTAAAACATATAACTGTGTATTACGAATTGGGAAACCAAGATGAATATTATCCTGTACCCGATGGCATGAAGACCATACCGTGGTTTCAGTAGGGCCATACATGTTATAAAGCACAACTTGCTTGGCTTTTAATGCTTGAGCCAACACAGGAGGTAATGCTTCTCCACCGCATAACCCAACGACAGGATGTAAAAGCAGTGCTTTAGCCAGTAGCCCCTGCCATCCCGCAGGAGTGGCTTGAATATGACTAACTCCCTCCAAGTCACATGCTTTCAAACTGAATACAGAATCTGCAATCCTAACTTGTGCACCGCAAACCAATGGCAGATATAACTCTAAGCCCGAAATATCAAAACCAAGCGCAGTTAAAGCCAACCATTTTGAATCTTGAGTGAGCGAAAATTGGGATTTCATTGCTAAGATAAAATTAACCAGATTGCCGTGGGTAATTGCGACCCCCTTCGGCTGTCCTGTGGAGCCTGAGGTGTATAAAATATAAGCAACCTGCTGGGCACAGACCGGCGGTGACGTCTTATGGTCTTGATATCGTGTTCGATTCACTTTTGCAATCGACCAAACCGGTAATCCACTTGGGTTAAATATATCTTCTAAGTTGGTCACGATAGCCCTTGCAGCACTCGATGCAAAGATTAATTGTTGCCGCTGATGAGGCATATTGGGATCTATGGGGACATAGACCACACCTGCCTGCATACATCCGAGCAGTGCAACAACCATATCTACTTGGCGCGAGACGACCACCGCCACTCTATCCTCGGATTGCACGCCTTGTTCGATAAGGAAGTTTGCAAAGTTGTCACTTAGTTGCAGTAACGTTTCGTAATTCAGCTTGGCACCGCTGTTATCTTGCAATGCAATTGCAGCCAAAGGGATCTGTTGCTGTTTAATCAATTCGACGACTGTAGCCACTTCGTTAGTTTGTCGTGATGCACACAATGTAGCGTCTGGTTGATAGACAACTATGTCATTAATGGCCGTTTCAGGCTTGCTGATCAATGCATCCAGTAAGTTCAGGTAACAGGTTAAGAGCTGATCTAATAAAGCCGCGCGATACATAGCACCATCAGCTTCGAAGTAAAGCTCGATATTCCCATCTTGCACGCTCACGTCCAATGATAATTCAAACTTAGCAACCTGACTCTCAACATTTATTGGGCGTAGTGCCAGCGCCATGTCATTGCTTGGAACAGTGTCACTTTGTAAGTAATTAAACAGAACTTGAAAGTGCGGATGCCTATCCGCTAATACAGGCCAATCTAATTGCTCTGCAAGCCACTCAAACGGAACTTGATCTTCGTTTATCAGCCTTAGGGTATGGCGCTGGTTTTGGTTGACGGCATCGGTGAATGTCACTCCCTCACGAACTTCATTTTTATAGAGCTGCGTATTCATAAAGCAACCCACTACATCAGCGAGTTCAGGCAGATTTCGAGCAGCGGTTGGCGAACCAATCAAAAAGTCTTGCGTGCTGCTAAAACGGCTTAATGTTGCTTGCAATAAAGTCATAAAAACGGCCGCTGAAGTACAGCCATGACGCTGACAAAAAGCGTTAACCTGCTGGACTTGCTGCTCAGATAGCCGGTGACTGAGCATTACAGGGAAAGAGGAAAGCGTTGTCGTTGATTCCTTGCTCGGCAAGTTGATTGGCTGAGGCTGCTGTTTAATGTACTCCCGCCAATAAGTCAGCGTTTCATTGGCACTGTCATGAGCAAGGTATTCACTTTGCCACGTTGCATAATCTAAGTAGCGGCAACTTGGTTTGACCAATGCGTTTCCCTGATATGCGGCTAATAAATCTTTTAATATCAGTATTTTTGACCAAGCATCACTGACAATATGGTGATTCCGTAGTAATAAATACCCACCCTGTGCAGTATTCACCCAAGCGGCTTTTAAAAGTGGTACCTGACTTAAATTAAACGGCACATTACACCATGACTTCACCGCAGCTTGTTCAAGGAGTGATTGGCTATCTAATATCGAGTCTATATCAATAATGGTGAGCGGCACCTTACATGCAGAGGCAACGACCTGAGTTGCAGTGCCATCGAACTGATAAAAGGTACGAAAGATCTCATGGCATTCGACTAGTGCGTCCAATGCTGATTGCAACCGAGTAAGATCTAATGCAATAGGCGCATGATATGTACGTAATACGTCGTAAGCATTACTTTGTGGGTCTATTTGCTGGAGCAGCCATAAGCGTTTTTGTTGCAATGAAAGTACACCCGAAACCCTCTCTGTTGCAACAACCCCTGTCACTTCATCCTCTACCTCAGGTTCATTCCATAACTGCGCCAACAGGTCCAAATCAAGTCCATCTACCAATTCATCCGCTAACTCATTATTTGACATACACATACTCATAAAAATAAAAGTGGGAGCCGCTGGCTCCCACTTCATAGTCTAAAGATCATCGAAAGCTACGCCTTCACTTTGATATCTATGTGGCTTTCAGACCCATTTTTTCACGCAATGCTGCTTGCTGCTCAGGGGTCAGCGTTGCCAGTTTAATTTGCGTCAATGCTAATTTCTCCAATCTAGACGGATCGCCACTTAAGTTATTTAGTGCTTGCGCCAAAGATTGAATACTTGGATTGTCAAAGACCACACCAGGCTCAACGTTGAGTAATAGTAATTTCTTAATCCGCGTCGCAAATTTGATGGCTGATAGCGAATGACCACCCAAATCAAAGAAGCTCGCATCACAACTGACTCGTTCCACTTCTAAAATCTTCGCCAGTGTTGACGCCAGCAAGGTTTCCAACTGACTATTCGGGGCTACATAGGTAGACAATGTAAGATCAGCAATCTTAGGTAGACCTTGGCGGTCCACTTTACCATTAGCCAGTAAAGGCAGCTCAGCTATGCTGACAAAGAATGCCGGTACCATTGCATCAGGCAACACGTCACGTAGTTGCGTTTGCAGCGCCAAATTGTCTTGTCCTGTAAGCAGCTCTGCCGGGGTAGTTTGTTTGTCCAGATACTGAGTAAGAAAGGCAACCAATACAGCCTCGTTGCCATAATGTTGTACAGCAACAAAGCAATCGATACTTGCCAAGTGCTGAGAAATTGACTGTGCCACCTCGTTAGGTTCCACCCTGAATCCACGGATCTGAACTTGGTCATCTTTACGACCAGATAAGCTAATGGAGCCATCCGGTAGATAACGAGCGAGATCTCCAGTTCGATAGACTCGCTCAGCCCATTGGCTGTTATTTACAAACGCATCGTCGGACCCCACGTTAATGTAGCCGGGAGACAATTGCTGACCAGCGATACAAAGCTCACCCTGCTCACCAGTAGCACACAGTGCATCTTGGGAGTCTAAGATAAAAATTTGAGTACCAGAGAAAACATGACTTAATCTAGGTACCGCAGCATCAAAGCGCGCATTATTTTCGTATTGGTGTGACATCACACCGACCGTCGTTTCAGTTGGGCCGTAGTGATTAAATACCTGTGCCTGTGGGGCAAGCTTATGCACTTTTTGGATCAACGCAGGTTTTGCCGCTTCCCCACCAAGGATCAATTTACTTGGAAGACGCGCCGGTACGACTTCTAGTAACGCTTGCAAGTGAGAAGGTACTATTTTTACGCAATCAACGTCTTGATCTGCCACAAAGTGACCAAATGCCTCACCATCAAGCATTTCTTGCTCATTCGCTACAACTAAACTTGCACCGTTGTAAAACGCATTAAACAATGTTGTATTGCCAATATCAGCCGCTACGGTCGACGTTAAACCAAAGCGTTGATTCTCTTGTAAGCCTAAAGCATGGGATGAGGCCGCACAGTACTGCGCAAGTTGTCGGTGTGCAATCGCCACGCCTTTTGGTACCCCCGTCGAACCCGACGTGAATAGCACATAGGCGGTGTTATCCAAGCTTATTTCAGGCAAGACACCCGCATCAAGCTCAAGTTGTTGCGCATCAAGTAGTAACTGCTCAATATTTTGCTCATGGATATGAAGTGTGGCACTAGCAGCTTCTAGTACACGCTGCTTACGCGCTTCTGGCCAACTCGGGTCGATAGGGCAATATGCTGCACCAGCTCGCATCACGGCCAACAGCGTAACGACCTGCTGCCAACCTCTAGGCAGTGATAACAGCACAATATCACCCTGCTTTATACTTTGAGCTTGTAATGTTTGAGCCAATTTATTAACTAAAGTCACGAGCTGGTTATAGCTCAGAGCATGCGCGCCATCGACCAAAGCCACATGCTCACTGTTAGCATCAGCAAAATAATCGAGCTGTTCAAAGATATGAGAGGCTGTTACCCCTTTATCGGCATTCAATTCAACAAAACGCTGCTGCTCCAATGGCGTAACTAATGAAATTTCACTCACTGGAGTCGCCAACTTTTGCGGTGCCTGAGCGAGTAAATACACAAATTGCTCCAGTAACAAGGTAGCAGCTTGATGAGAATACGCAGCACTATTAAATTGCAACCTAACGCGGTCATCAGCAATGGTTAAACTCAACTCAGCATTATCAGCCGTCACTGCTGTGGCTTCAACACTCGCAAGTGTAGAAGCGAACTGAGTCATCATGCTACTTGTTGCTAAGCCCTCAGGACTTTCAAAACATTCAGCCCACTCATTATGTTGTTCTAGCGTGAAAGCAAACTGACCTATCCATTCTTTCAGTACTTGCATCGCAGCTGCAGGTACTTGAACGGGTAGTGCTTGGGTATAAACCCCGAGCGCATCAGCCAGGTCTTCACTCATTCTGCGAGGATCATAGCCAATACTAGTAACAAAGCTTTGCCCCGAAATACGTGCTAATAACAACCACCAAAGCGACAAATAAACACTTTCGGCTTCGACTTCTAACTGTTGTGCCAGCGCTGTAATGCCGTCAGCAACCGCTTGTGGTAAATCATCATCAACGCATTGCAAGCTTTGTAATGTACCTTGCTCAGGGGCCTTATGATAAGGCAACGCGAAGTGATCTTTTGCCGTGCTAAGTTGACTAATATATTGCTGCCAATAGGCTTTACCCTGAAGTGATTCTTCACTGCTGGTCAGCTCTTCAAGCCAAGCGAGAAAATCTGGATATTGAACACTTTCCTCACGCTCAACGTTCTGCGCTAGCAATCGTTGCGCAATGTTTTCAGTACTCGCAAGATCAACACATAGCGCATGCGTGCGCACCAAAAGGTAAACCTCGTCTTGATGAGCGACTCTTATTACTTGTAGATTCTGACCCGATGCCGGGTTTAACGACAGCGGATATAAACTATCTAATGTTGCTAAGTTGATGCTGGTGCTCGATTCTAGCGTCACTGACTCAACCACTGGTTTGGCGACCTCTTGAGGTAACTGCCTTAACCCACGAAAGCCTGGGACTTCGGTAAATGCAAAACTTAGTACAATATTGTCATCGATTACTTCGTTTAATCTTGCCTGTAGCTGCTCAGCGCTATACTGAAAATCCAGCCGTAAGAGCGTACTATTAAAAGCCAGTGGCTCTAATGAATTACCTTGGTTTTGCTGCTGTGCACTAAGTGAAATACCTTGTGGATAAGCAGAAATATATTCTTGGATCATAAGATACACTACCTTTTACTTTACGTTATTTGCGTGTTGTAACTCTTGTTGCGTATAGATGTCACCCATCGCAACAACGATTTTTCGTGGACCCTCGAATGGATCTCTTGCGTGTGCAGCAAGCATATTATCTAGCATCACGACATCTCCTTGCTGCCAGTCAAAGCGAACGGCACAGGTTTCGTATGCGGCACCAATAATCGCCATTTCTTCCTCACTAATCGCGCTTCCATCACCAAAGTAGACATGCCTAGGTAATCTTTGCTCACCTACCAGTTCAATAAGGCTTTCTTTAACCTCTGGCTCCAAACAGGCGATATGATGCAATTGAACTTGGTTAAAGAACGACCTTTCTTTCGTAAGCGGATGGACTATTACCCCATGGGTTTTAGTTTTGGTTTGTAAGCCATCGTTTTCTAACCAGCTGTATTCAATACCTGCTGCGCGGAGTCGCTCTTCCACCTCAATTTTGCTATCGGTCTTATAGAAGTGTTGCCAACTTACATCCACACTTTTGTGGAAATTGCGAAGATAGAGCAGGCCTTTTTCTTCAATTTTCTTAACCAACTCACTTGGCAACACAGATAACATGCGACGACAATCGACAATCGGGGTTGTACCGCCAACAGGTGAAGGTAGTTCACAAAAAAACCACTGTTTACGAGGCCACTGCTCTAAGTGAGAGCTCTCGTTGTGATAAAGGATCATTTTGTTTTCAGGGTAGGGAGTCGATTTATACGTCTTCTTGCCGCCCTCTTTTTTAGGCAGATCACCATAATTACCATAAAGCCCAGGTTGGATAGCACTGGCAAATTGCTCGAAGTCCTGCGGTGTTTTCAGGCCAAAACCACGAAAGACCAACCCTGCATATTTCAGCAAGTTAGTTTCTATAAAATCTCGATTTGCCTCAGCCCAAATGTACGGGTCTAAATCTTTACTGGTTGGTTGGATCACCGCAGGAAACCCTTCAGCTCCTGGGAAAAATGTCGTAGAAGTTGCAGCCTGAGTAGCGCTAGCTGCGGGTTTTACCCCTTTTTTAAGTGATGAAAATTTACCTTTTCGCACAGTGGACGTCATCGTTTTCTCCTGTCATAGACTCATACCAATCCGCGGTAATGAACTATCGGACCTCCAATAGAACATCGCCCTGCTACCTTGAGTTGGTCTGCTTAGCGATATGACGTAAGGCAAATTATTTTCTTTACTATAAAGTAGAAGATTTACTTGATTTGAATCAAAAATGAGGTGCATCTCGCACCTCATTTTTATACAGATAGTTAAACCAGTTATGATCTAGAGCTCGCTACTTCTTTAACTTTGCAAACTTCGTTGATTTAAACTTATTCTGACTCGCTTGTTTGGTAATTTGCGGTCTGAACGTCGCTAAGCTCAGTGCGGGCTGTTGCACTAGCTGTCCAAGCAACGCTAGCCATCTATCCAGTGCAACTTGCATTTTATCTCGCCGATATAGTCGGCTCTTGTAAAAACAACGACCTTGATAAGCGTCCTCCTGAGCATCAATAAAGATTGCAGAGTCAAACTTGCTCGATGTATCTGTAGAGGAGAGCCCTTCCATATTGAGCCCTTCAATTGGCCAATCCGGCTTTGGCGTATTTTGCATTACAAAAAGCTGTTGGAATAATGGCGACAACCCCGCAGTTCTTTGTACGCCTACCTCATTAATCACGCCGTCTAAGGTAAACAACTGATTGCTTTGTACATCGAGTAAGGTGTGTTGAACATGCGCACACAGCTCAGCAAAGCCCATAGCGCCAGTAAGGCGGATACGCAATGGAAGTACCCTAATAAAATATCCGATCAAAGGTTCTAGGTCGGCATGTTCTCGTCCCGACAGATCAGTGCCTAGCACTAAATCTTGCTGCCCAGTTATTTCATATAACCATGCAGCATAACTTGCCAGCAGTACACTAAAGACAGAACACTGCTGATGTTGCGCTAACTGCTCGATGGCTTGGCGCACCTCGGCCACGATGGTAAAGTCGATAACTTCACCTTTTGTATCACTATTTTCAGGACGCGGTGAATGCAGAGGGATCAGGGTTTGCATAGGTGCATCGGCCAATTGAGTTCGCCAATACTGAGCAACCTCGCGCGCCTCATCACTTGCCAAGCGCAGCTGCTGCCACTTAGCATAATCACTATATTGAACTTGTAGCGCAGGTAAAACGGCTTCGCGTTTCTCAACCTGTGCCAAATAAAACTCACCAACCTGCTGCACCAGGTTGCCCATCGACCACCCATCACTGACGATGTGATGCATGTTAATGGTTAACTGATAGTGTTTATCCGCAATTTCGACCAGCAACACTCGTAGTAAAACATCTTGTGCTAAATCAAACGGTGTACGCTCGAAGTGTTGACGCAACTCGGTCGCCTCTTGCGTATTTTGCTCTAAGCTATCAGTCAGTTCCACGAACTGCCAATTCAGTTCATTTTCCTCACTGTAAAGCGCAACCACATCTCCTTCTTGCTCAATAAAGCGATAACTGAACGTACGATGCCACGCCAGTAACTGAGTAAATGCTTGCTGCAGGCTTACCACGTCAAGCTCACCAAAGAGATTCACACTCGTAGTGATGTTATAAGCCGCTTTATCTTTTTCTTCACTTAATTTGTCCGTGATCCAGAGACTACGCTGCTCCGCCGATACGGGCACTTGCTGCTCGAAAGGCAGTGCTTGTAGTGCAATCGCTTCAGCTTCCCTACTCCCTTGGTGCTGCTCAGCGATATATTGTGCCAACGCAGTAAATTCACTGTGTTCAAAGATTTCCCTGACCCCTAGATTCAACCCAAATGTTTGATTGATTTGCGAGGTCAACCTCATAGCTAGAATAGAATCCCCACCCGCATGGAAAAACTGGCTATGGGATGATGCTTCAACGCCTAATAACGCCTGCCAAACCGCCGCCAGTTGCTTTTCGTGAGTGTTCATTGCATGGCTTTCAGTTTGGCTTGCTTGCCGTGAGGGCTGAGGTAACGCTTTTACATCTATTTTTCCGTTTATAGTCAACGGAAATTGGGCCAATGCAAACCAATGAGCCGGTTGCATATAATCAGGTAACCTCTGTTGAGCTTGTGTTTGCAGCGCATTGAGATCCAGATCTTCTCCTATCACATAAGCAACTAGCTGTGCCCCTTGCTGAGTTTCTTGCAGACGGACCAGTGCACTATTTACGCTAGGCATTGCCGTGATTTGCTTTTCGATTTCAGCCAATTCAATTCGATAACCGCGTACTTTAACTTGTTGATCCGCACGCCCGTGATAAACAAGTTCGCCTTGCTTGCCCCAACGCACCAGATCACCTGTACGATATAAACGCTCGCCTTTATCGCTAAATGGGTTTGCGATAAAGCGCTCTGCGGTTAAATCCGCTCTAGCAAAATAACCTTGTGCCAACGTACCTGCAATGTACAACTCACCAATTCCACCTTGCGGCGTAAGGTTAAGCTCTTCACTCAACACGTAGGCATGACGCTCGCCAACGACTGAACCAATCGGCACATAAACACTGTCGAGCAATGAAGTGTTATCGTCTTGCCAAATGGTTGGCGTGATCACTGTTTCTGTTGGCCCATAAGCATTGATAAATTGTGTGTTAGGTGCACGCTGACGCCATTGAAGTAGCTCTTGCACAGGCCAAGCCTCGCCACCCACAATGCACAAGCGAACCGCATCAAGATGCGGCAAGTGCTGTAAATAGGCGCGCGGTAAGTCAACGATATTGATCTGCTTGGCTGTGATGAGTTCGCTACACTGCTCTGGTAATAGCGTTTTACCATTCACCATAGTGAGTTGGGCACCCATTAACAACGGCACAAAAACCTGCTCAAGCCCTGCATCAAAGCCCAATGAAGCAAATGCTAAAGCATGATCGGCAGCCTTATATTGGTAAACATCGGCGATTGCCAAACAATGGCTCAATAGTGCAGCTCGTGTGACCGCAACCCCTTTTGGTTTGCCAGTAGAGCCTGAGGTAAACACCAGGTATGCCAATTGCTGTGGATGCTGTATAGATACTTCTCGCTTAGCGTGGCTCGCTAAGTTTATGATACTGCTGAGAGAAATTTGCTCAACAGCACAGTGCTCAAGCCCTTTCCCTTGATGTAGCACCAATCGCGGTTTACTCACTGCTAGGATATCATGCAGACGGGATTCTGGAGAGTCGGAATCAAGAGGGACGTATATTGCACCAAGCTGCCAAATGGCTAAGATACTCGCAAGCGTATCGAGACCTGTCCTCATCAATAATGCAACACGATCTTCACGGCGGATCCCTTGGCGTTGGAGACCATCGGCTATCTTTTCGCTATGTGACAAAAGAGCCTGATAACTTAGTGACTGGTCTTCAAAGTGGATCCGTGCACTATGCTGATGCATCTCAGCTTGCTGGTATAAGCATTCAATAATATCGACTTTTTGTGTTTCCTGCCTGCTTCGGGGATCACCAAGTTCAAGTAATGCCTTTTCCTGCTCCGCACTCAATGCGGTTATACTGCCAAGAGGCTGCATCACTCCTTGCGCCAACTGCGAAATAATAAGCACAAAACGCTCAAGTAAGTGCTTTGCCTCAACCTTATTTAATGCTGCGAGTTGGTAATGAAAAGCAATGTCGATGGTCTCTTGCTGTGAAATCGATACCGTCAGTGGGTAATCCGTCTCTTCGCGGCTAGCCACAAGCTCGAATTGCGTGGATTCCTTATCAGCTTGCTGAAGTGCCTCCGCTATCGGGTAGTTTTCAAAGACAACCAATGTATCAAATAATCCATTTGGGCAGTCCAATCCTCCTTCTCTTGCCCATTTTTGAACATCACTTAAGGGAGTGTATTCATGTTCACGTGCAGCTATGCTTTGGCGTTGTAGCTGCTGCAACCATTGTCCAACGGGCAATTCTGGTTCCAGCGTTACTATCGTCGGTAACGTATTGATAAACAAACCGAGCATGCTATCACTTTGGGGAAGCTGCGGTGGTCGCCCTGAGGTCACTGAGCCAAAACATACGGCATTGCGTCCGAGAGCGGTTTTCAATACCAATGACCAGGCGGCTTGGATCAACGTGTTTACCGTGATCTGCTGGTGACGACAAAAAGACAGGAGGGTTTCGGTCTGTGTGGAGTCAATTATCCAGCTTGTTTGACCAGCTTGGTTTTCTGCTACATGCGATTTTTCCGCTTGATTGAACAGCGTACAAGGCTCACTCAATAGTTGTAACTGCTGTTGCCAATAACGGCTATTCTGCACTTGGTCTTGTGCTTGTAAAAACGCAATATAACTGTCGTACTGACCAGTTACAGCTGTCAGCGCTTGTCCTTGATAGGCACTCAGTAGTTCGCCCATCATTCGAGAAGCACTCCAGCCGTCAGTGAATAAATGGTGATTGGTCCAAATAACTCTGTATTGCGTGGCATTGAGCCGAACGATAACCACACGGTTAAAGCCAATGTCTTTCTCTAAATTAAAGCCTGATGCCACTTGCTGCTTTGCCAGCTGACCGAGTTCAGCCTGTACATTTCGGTTTTTCATAGACCAGTCAAGTACCGTGATATCAGCCTGATGTGATGTAACAACATATTGATGTGGCGGCGTGACCTGAGTGAGCAAGCCCGTTCTTAACGCATTATGGCGATCTGTTACTCGTTGCCAAGCAGCGCTAAATGCGTCTATATCTAAACCGTTTACAGCGAACTGCATTTGATTTATGTAAGCACTATTGTCACTGTACAAAGCGTGGAAAAGCATGCCTTCTTGCATCGCTGAAAGAGGATAAACTTTGCTGATTTTCTCAGCATCTAACTGCCGTAATGTGTCGTCCGAGAGTTGCGCTAGTGGCACATCAGACCGACTTAGTTTTGCGGTTGCTGTTTCGCAGTGGCTTACCAACTCCTCCAAGCATTGCTGGAACAATCTCATAAAATCATTCACTGCGCCTGCGCTCAGTCGAGCCTCAACAAAACTTGCGCGGATCTGGAGTTGCCCTCCTAAGACCTGTGCTTGTATCGCCAGCTCACTCGTCACCTTTGCCAAGCCATTATGGCTTGCCCCTGTAGACTCAACGGCGGGTTGCCATATACCATCACTGGTAAAGTTATTGTCTAACTGGCCTAAATAGTTAAATTCTATATCCGCAATTTCTGGCAAGTGTGTAGGTGTGGCGGAATTGCCATACTTAAGTGCGCCATAGCCAATTCCTTTATTTGGGATCCTACGCAAAGCCTCTTTTGTGCCAGTGATCGTGTCGAGCCAGTTGCCGTGGCGCGATAGTTTCAGCGGGAACATAGCGGTAAACCAACCCACCGTACGACTCAAATCAATCTCTGATTGCCAAGGTTCTCGACCATGTCCTTCCAAATGGAGCACATATTCATCTTTTCCTAACCAGCGATACACCGCTTCGCTCAGCGCACTTAATAATAAGTCATTAACTTGGGTGCGATATGGCCGACTTGCTTGGGTCAGTAACTGTGTTGTGAGTTCGACAGAACATTGTTGTTCTGCGGTTGCTACTCTGGCTTCAACTGCACTTGCCTCCACATCCTGATAAGGGAAAGGTAAAGGAGATGCGGTTTGCATATGCCAAAAATTAGCTTCATCAGCAAACGCTTCACCATAGTGCTGTAGCGCTTCGGCCCACTTTTTCACACTGCTCGACTTGGCTGGTAGCTGCCAATCTGCAGAATTCAGCAACTGCTCATAGCCGGTTGCTAAATCATCCAACACAATGCGCCAAGACACGCCATCAATCACCAAGTGATGAACCACCAGCAAGACACGATAGCTGCCGTCGGCTACTGTCATCACTGCCGCACGCATCAAAGGCCCATCTTGAATATTCAAGCTTGCTTGTATTTCCTCTGCCAGCGCAGTGATCTGCTCACTCTCCACTTGATACATTATGAAAACCTGCGCCAGCATCGACTCGTGATAATCACCAAAAGATTGTTGCCAATAACCTTGACTGTCCTTGCTAAATGTCAGCCTTAGGGCGTCATGATGCTGAATGAGTCGACCTATCACTTGCTTGAGTACACGCCAATCTAACGCTTGCTCCAAGCGTAACATGACCGCTTGGTTGTAGTGATGTGGTGCATGCTCTCGCTGCTCAAAAAAGGCTTGCTGAATAGGCAAAAGTGGCGCCTGCCCTTTGACTTCTTCCTCGTCGCCCGGATTTGGCTCAGCTAACTGGACGGCAAGCGCCGCAATACCCGCTATGGTTTGCGCTGCAAACACATGTCCAGGTGATACTTCCCAGCCAGCTTGACGACACAAAGACACCATTTGTAGGCAAATTATCGAGTCGCCACCGAGGGCAAAAAAGTTATCATCTCGGCCTATTTGCTCCAGATTAAATAATTTGCACCAGATTGCAGCGATCGATTGTTCAGCCTCACCAACACAGACCGTGATTTGCGTTTGCTCTTGGTGCTTGGGTGCTGGTAAAGCTGAACGATCCACTTTGCCATTGGCGTTCAGCGGCAGACTATCCATTAGTGTAAATACTGCAGGAACCATGTATTCGGGTAGCGCCGCTCTGGTATCGGCTTGAATGTCTTGTGCCGTTCTATGTGAACAGAGATAAGCGAGTAACCTAGTTGTTCCTGCATGCTGCTGAGCAACAACAGCCACATCACTTACGCCTGCCATCGCACGCAATTTAAGCTCAACCTCTTCAATTTCGACCCGGAAACCACGGATTTTGACTTGGTTATCGACTCGACCAATAAACTCAAGTTGCGCGTGTTCGTTCCATCTCACCAAATCTCCAGTGCGATATAAACGCTTACCTGAGTCACTAAATGGGTCGGCCACAAAGCTTGCAGCAGTTTGGCCGGCTCGGCCAAAGTAACCCTGAGCCAGAATCTCGCCTCCAATATAGAGCTCACCCGCTTGCCCTTGTGGTACCAAGTTCTGCTCTGCATCTAGTACATAGAGTTTACGCTCTGCAATAGCAGTCCCAATCGGAACGGAGTCGATATGCGCAACATCGAGCTTAGTACAATCAAAGATTGCGGCCTCCACCACAATTTCGGTGGGTCCATAGGTATTGACCAATTTTACGTCTGCCAAGCCTGCTTGTCGCCAAGCGCTAATAGCTTGTTTTGACATGGCTTCGCCACCGGAATGCACCTGTCGTAACGCCGGTAAGCGCCAATTGTGCTTGGGCATTAAATAACACCAATCTTCAGCTACTTGGCGCCAATAAGCGGCACTTAAGTCCATAACACTGATGCGATGTTTGAGGGCCTGCTCAAATAATTGTTGTGCATCCCACAAGCTATCGTCTCGAATAACCAGTGCAGCGCCAACCACCAAGGTTGGAAAGACCTGCTCAACAAAGGCATCAAAGTTCGCCGTCGCAAACTGTAAAACCACATCTTGTTGCGAAAGATTGATAAAATCAGCTGCCGTAAATATATAACGGCTAAGCGCCCCATGTGCTACCGCTACCCCTTTCGCTTGACCCGTCGAGCCAGAAGTGTAGTTAAGATAAGCGATATGCTCAGGATGGACGTCAATAGTTAAGTCTTGTGCAAACCAATCAGAGGTATCCGAGCAAACTAATGCGTCTTCTGCTATCAAAGGAAGCGATGTTAAGTGCAATTGCTCGCCCAATACCAAAACACAGCCGCTATCTTCTATCATGTGAGTTAGCTTATCTTCGGGCAGCTTAGCGTCCAGTGGTAAATAGGTCACTCCAGACTTAAAACACGCGAGCAAGCTTGCCACCAAATAAGGCGACCTTGGCAATGCAATACCCACGACTTCCCCAGCCTTTACACCAACAGTTTGAAGTTGCGAAGCAATATAGTTGGCATGTGCTTCTAACCATTGATAATCAAAGTGATGATCTTGAAAAATCATTGCGGTATTTGTTGGCGTGGCAAGAGCCTGTTGACGAATCAAGGTGTGCGTTAACTTCTCAACGTGAGCCAAGGTTTTACCCTTATTCGCGTTACTTTCAGGCAAATACGGGCGCTGGTTTTCGTAGGCCACATCAATCCAATTACCAATGGTCTCATTTTCATGTCCCAAAGCTAAGGTAAGCAGTAAACAGAACTCTCGTTGTAGTGTCTGTATATATTGGAGATCAAACTGTGCGAGATCGTACTCAATTTCACACGCTATATTGGCCTCGCTAGTTTGCACCGATAGTGCAATGGCAAACTTGCTCTGGGTACTGCCACCCGCGACAGGTTCTAGCGAGAAATCAGCGAAGTTGAGTTGTCCTTGTAACTGCGGTTGGCAATCAAACCCCACTTGAAAAAAACTACCTTGATACTGCTCAGTGCGATGTTCTGGTAACACCGACAACACATATTCAAACGGTACATCACTGTATTGCGTGCAAGTAAGTGCATGTCCTTGTATTCGTTTCACAATATCAATAAAAGATCGGGCTGCATGGGCCTCACAGCGATAGGCTTGCGTGGTAATAAAGCAGCCTACGATGTCTTGCACTTGCTCTTGCGAGCGACCCGCGTTGGGGACTCCAACAACAAATTGATCATTCCCATGGTGGCGAGATAACAATAACTGCCATACCGCCAGCAAGGATGCAAACGGCGTGACCTGATTTCGTTTACAAAAATCATTAAGCTCCACACTTAACGGCGCATTGAACATAAATTGTTGACGCGCGCCTGCTGAGCTTAACTTATTAGACGTGACACGCTGCTGGTGTAATCGCACTGGTTGTCGCGGGGCATTTAAATAATGCAGCCAAAAACCGACAGCAGGATGCGCGTCGGACAATTCACTGCGCTGCCAATGTGCAAAATCAAGATAGCGTAGTGCAGGCTTAGACAGGGAAAGTCCCTGATAGGCGCGTTTTAAATCGGCCAAAATCAGGTTATTAGACCAACCATCAGAAACTAAGTGATGATAACTTAATGCAAGAATTTGCAACTGATCGGCGCAACTGATGAGTTGAGCTTTGAGTTGCGGCACTTGTGTTAAATCGTTAGCTGTCATTAACCAAGTGTTTAATTCTTCGCTCGCCAGGTAGCTAGCTCTACATTTATCACTATGAACTTGCTCTAACGAAAAAACAGCACTGTCCAGCTCAACTTGTGTTGGCTCATTACCATTTGCGATAAATTGCGTTCTAAATACACTATGATTGGCAATCACAGCTTGTAGAGCCAACTCTAACCTGACTGCATCGACTTGACCATGGACTTCAAAGACGACAGGCATGAGATAGCTTGTATTCGACTCATCTAATGCTTGCAGCGTCCAAAGCTGTTGCTGTAAATATGATAAGGGTGCGGTATGACCGGATAGATGAGGGATCCCTTCGCTGGCATCTTGCTCTAACAGTAAACTCAATATATCGCTATCAATATCCGCTAAAAAATCATCTTGCATATTTACACCATGCCTATCTTCAAAGTTGACACCGCGAGGCGGCCAAAGTATCAGTAAGACGGTATAGCGCTATTGAAATTTACTTTTCATTTTAAAAGCCAAGCCTACCCTCTTGGCTTTCATCGTTATCGCTCAGTAATCACTTACCGCGATTTAAATTTGGCAAACTTGTTGAGCTTTGCCCTATTGTTTGTAGCAGATGATATAGAACGATAGAGCTCGCTAATCACCGTATTCGGCTTTGCTGTGAGAGATAATAGAAGCAGACTCCATTGCTCCAGCCAAGCCGCCATAGCGGGTTGATCATAAAGCGCTTTTCGATATAACCAAGTACATTCAATTTCGTCATTAGGGGTAACAAATAACGCATTGGCAAACTTGCTGTACTTAGGCAAATCAATATCGGCGGGGGAAAATGAGACACCCTTCACTTGCCAACTTGGCTTTGGCGCATTTTGCATTACAAATAGTTGCTGTAGGATCGGTGCATTGAACTGGTTTCTGGGTGGATTCACTTGCTTAATTATTTCATCTAAGCTCATCAATTGATGTTCCACCGTCACAGCTAACGCATGGTGTACTTCTTTCAGTACTTCTTCCATGGTGGCGGCTGAAGATAGCTGGGTTCTAACAGGGAGAACTTTCACAAAATAACCTATGATAGCTTCCAACTCTGGTATTTCTCTGCCAGCGAGATCAGTCCCGATCACTAAGTCCTGTTGTTTGGTCACAAATTGTAAGAACAATAAGTACGCGGTCATCATTACCGAGTTTAGAGAAACATTCTGTGCTTTGGCAAACGCCCTAAGCTGCTCACTTTGCTCAACAGATAACACCAATCGCACTTCTTCTCCCAGATCGCTAGCCTGCTCAGATAAAGGCTTATGCGCAGGAAATAACGAAAGCGCAGGTGCATCACGTAATGTATTGCGCCAGTAGCTTTGTTGCTTTGTTGCTTCTTCACTTAGTAAGCGCCGCTGTTGCCAATACGCAAAATCAGCATAGTCATAGGGAATTTCAGCCCCCTTCACTTGACTAGTATCACCATAAAATTGACTCAATGATTCAATAAAAATCGCAATGGACCAACCGTCAGAAATAATATGATGCATATTCACCAGCAAACGTAGATGGTCTGGCGCAAGCCAAACGGCCTTAACTTTAATAAGGGGAAGTGCTGCAAGGTCGAATTGGTGCGCGGACAGTTGCTGTTGTTGTTCTGCGAGCGCATGCGTTTTTGCACGCTCAGTCAATGCAATTAAATCCTGTTGTTCAATCACAATATGATTGTGAGCAACGGTCACTAGCCTAATTTCACCATCTATTTCTTCAAACCGCGTCCGCAGCGCAGATTGTTGCTCAACTAACTTATCTAATGCGTATTGTAATTTGTCTATATCCAAGTGGCCGCGTAAATCAACACCGCCAAACATGTTGTAACTCATGGCTTGGCCCTTGTTTGCTGCAAGCTGATGCGCAACCCATAAACTTCTTTGCCCTGGCGACACTACAACAGGGAAATCCTTTGGCCTTTTCTCGAGCGCTGTAATAGTCCCTTGTTCCAATTCAATCGCCTCGGCAAACTGTGACAGTACAGGGCTGAGCAACAGCGTTTTAAGCGCTATGCTATAGCCAAGCGCTTGATTGAGCGCAGCGATAAAGCGCAGTGCAATAATGGAATCTCCGCCTAGTTTAAAAAAGCTATCGTGTCGACTTACTTGATCAAGACCAAGCTGGGCTTGCCATAACCCAGCAACCAATTGCTCTACTGCTCCTTGTGGTGCAACAAAGTTGATGTCAGCTTGAATGTCCACTTTAGGTAGTGCCGCTTTATCTACTTTGCCATTCACCGTAAGTGGTAAGTGATCTAAAGCGATAATGGTGGATGGCAACATGTATTGAGGTAGCTGCTTTGCTAATTGAGAAAGTACTGCTTGCTCGTCAATTTCACTGGCCACAACATACCCGATAATACGTGAGGAATTTGCGCTTGCATCAACTATTACGGTTGCTTCATCGATGTTTTGCAAAGCGCAAAGCTGCGCTTCTATTTCTGCAAGCTCTATACGATAACCACGAATTTTTACCTGATTATCACTGCGTCCAAGATATAACAAAGTCCCATCCGCTTCATAGCGCACGATATCTCCTGTGCGATATAAACGGCTACCATCATCACGAAATGGGTTCGCAATAAAGCGTTCAGCGGTCAGATCAGCACGTCCAACATAACCTTGAGCAAGCCCTGCCCCTGCAATGTAAAGCTCCCCAACCGCGTTGGCGGGACAATGATTTAGATACTTATCCAGCACAAATAGCTCGGTATTGTTTAGCGCATTAGAGATAGGCTGAACGGTATAATCTGTACACGACTTGGGCGTCACCGTATATGCCGAGCACCCTACCACCGTTTCTGTCGGGCCATACTCATTAATGAATCGGCTATTGATTAGCTGGCGGCGAAGCTTACTCACAGTACCAGACATCAACTTATCACCACCTATAACAAAACAATGATGGCACGAAGAAATGATGTCACGGCCAAGGCTTAATAGCCCATCAAGGTGCGCAGGTGTGAGTTTAAATAAGGTATCTGCAGTTGCTTGTTGAATGCTATCTGCAACATGATTGAGCAGTGCGTCATCTTGATTTATCAGCTGCACGCTTTTACCCGCGTAGATAGGCACCAGTAAGCTTGTGATCGTTGCATCAAAAGACAAGGTCGAGCTCACTACTGCACGCTGACAATCATGCATATAACGCGAGCTTGCATCTGCTAAGTAGTTGTTTAGTCCTGCTAAGGTGACAGCTACTCCTTTTGGTAATCCCGTAGAGCCCGATGTATAGAGCACGTAAGCAAGTTGTTTGCCATCACGTGATGGCAACACCAGCTCTGTGATCGATTTAGTCATTAGTTGCCGATAACTCAATTGCTCACAGCTTATCTCTGGTATGGCTTCAACGTCGCTCACCACCAGTGCAAGTTGACTATTCTCAACAAGATACTGCTGTCGTGATATAGGCAATGAAGCATCAATGGGGACGTACGCCATTCCTGCTTTTAAGATACCAAAAATACACACTAATGGTGCGATATCACGGGACATTCTCAACCCCACTAAGCTTTGTGGTTTGAGGCCTTGAGCTTGCAGTATTGCAGCAACTTTATCACTATGTTGCACCAGTTCTTTGTAGGTGAGTGCCCCTGATGCACCTGAAACCGCTATCGCTTCTGGCTGCCGATTACCATATCGCTGCAGCTGAATAAGCAAATCATCAGGCGCTTGAACACGCGGACCACTTGGCAATCGACTCACAACATCACCTTGCCATAAACTTGCCTGTGTCACGGGCACCTCAGCTGATGCACTAAGGTGAGTAAGCGCAGACAAAAATGCAGTTTGCAATTGCGTGATAAAACACGCTTGATATAGCTCCTTAGCGTAATAAAAGTGGCACTGAACGCCCTCACCTTGAATATCAATAATGTCTAAATGCAAATCAAACGGCATAGTAAAGCGATGCGCTTGGGTATGGGTTAACGCGATATTATTTAGCTTTTTGGCACTTTGTTTATCACGACGTAAATAGTTAAACATCACCTGAAAGAGCGGATGTGTGCCATTGACTCGCTCGACAGCTAGCGCGTCGATAAGCTGTTCAAATGGTAAATCTTGATTAGATTGCGCGAAGTGATGATGATCTTTTGCTTGCGCTATCAGTGTCGCAAAGCTATCGCTATCTTGAATTCGTAGGGCGCTGACTTGAGTATTGACAAAAAAACCGATCACCCCCAACGTTTCGGCTAAATGTCGGTTTGCAACGGGTACGCCGACTAACACATCCTGTTGACCACTATAACGTTGTAGTGTCATTTGGAAGACTGTAAGCATCACCAGATAAGGCGTCGTACCAAAGCGCTCTGCTGCTGTGCTAACCGTCTCAGCCACGCTTTGTGATAAAGTGATACTATGAGTCGCCATTGTATAGGTGTCTAACCGCCTTGCTGACTCCGTTGCCGGTAAGGTGATTGCTTCTATCCCCTTTGGTAACCGTGCTACCCAGTTATGTTTTTGCTGTTCGAGTTTCGCGCTATTTTCTTGCTTGGATTGCCACAAAGCATAATCAATATAGTCGACTTTTTTCTCAATTGACGGCCCCTTATTAAGGGCAATCAATTGATACACATCTACAAACTCATCAAACAAGATTTGCATTGAAGTACCGTCGGTAATGATATGATGCATGACAATTAACAGTTCGCAACGCTTACCTTGTGTGATCAATACCACACGTAGTAACGGGTCCGACAACAAGTCAAATGGCCGCATTGCTTGCGTAAGCGCCTCAGTGATCAATTCTTGGCTTGATTGCGCTTGCGACAGCGCAACAAATTCAAACGTCAGTTGGGGATTTTGCTGCTGAAAAACACCTTCAAGCGTTTCAGTAAATTGGATTTGTAATGCACCATGTCGAGCCTGCAGTACCGCAAAGCTTTGTTTCACCAACTCAGCGTCTAACTGTCCATCGAAATACAAAGAGCCCGCCAAATTATAAGCTTTATCATTCGGTGCAATTCTCCAAGCATACCAAAGCCTTTGCTGTGCGGCTGTTAACGGCGCTTTAGCCTGCAATTCAGAGCGGCTCGGTAAACTCATTTGAGTTGTATTTGCCCTTTGTTTTATCAAGTCATTTAGCTGTTGGGCTGATGTCGAGTGTAGCCTAGATTTTCGTTGGCGTTTTCTCGTTGGTGCTTCCACTTTCGGTCTCCAGTTTAGGACAATGCAACTGCCACTTTTACTTGGCAAGTAGACGAGTGAAAAAATGAAAAAAACAGTCGCAAATAAAAATGATTCCTTTTACTAAATTTTTGTTTCGACTTTTCGTCCTTGGGGAAGCGCACTCAGTGCGCTCAATTATTGCCAAAATAACAAAATCAGGAATGGAAAAACCCATGCGAAGCAAAGCTCATCAATCAACAGCATTAACGCTCATGCTGTCACTGGTATACTTCTCTCCAAACGTTCAGGCCAACACTGAAAAAAATAGTAACAACATTGAGCGGATCGATGTTGTGGGCCAGCCCATTAAACGCAACTCAGGCCCTACTGGCCTAGATCTTAGTATCAAGGAAACACCTCAATCGGTTACTGTGCTAAGTCACCAGTACATGGATGACTTTGAACTAGACGATTTGGAAGATGTGCTGGTTCAAACAACGGGTATCTCTCGTTATAAGTTTGGAGCCGGTGATAATACCGAGTTTACTTCTCGCGGCTATTTAATTAATGCACTTGTTAAAGACGGCCTACCGACTTCTATCGCAGGCCCGCAGGAAAGTCGTCTAGATACCATAGTCTATGATCGTGTTGAAGTGCTCAGAGGTGCGGCTGGCTTAATGGCGGGAGCAGGACAACCCTCAGCGACATTGAATGTTATTACCAAACAACCCGATCGCGATGGCTTCGTTGAAGTCGGCGCGGAATTTGGTTCTTGGAATAAAGTTCGCACACACGTTGACGCCACAGGCGCTCTTAGCGATGATAAAGCGCTCGCAGGCCGTATTATTCTCGCGTATGAAGACAAAGATAGTTACGTAGACAAAGAGAACAGCAATAAAATCGTTGCTTACACTCAGCTACATCATTACTTTTCTGAAGATACCGAAGCGTCATTTACCGTACACTATCAAGATAATGAGCTAAAACTATCACCATGGGGACTGCCAATTTTTTATTCTGATGGTTCTTCTGTTGAGGTAGATAAAAAAACCAACCTCTCTTCTCCGGATAGTTACAATGGTAATACCCATCAAAGTTATCACTTCAAGCTTTCTCATCAAATCAACTTAGACTGGGAACTGAACTTTGGTGCACAGTACAGCAAAACAGAAGCTGACATTACTATGACCTATTTTAGTGGCAATCCAGATAAAGAAACCGGACTTGGTTTGCAAGGTGGTGATCGCCGCTGGATTGAAACCGTTGATGGTACCAACTTTATTTTAGGCTTGGTTGGCCGATTTGAGCTGTTTGACCGCGCTCATCAAGTGAATGTAACTTATCTAAACGCTGACTTTGAGTCTACTGATGATCGTTATGAAGAGTTAGATGAAAATGCCAGAACTATCTTCTATCCGCTGCAATCCATCAATAATAACCTTCATCCAGCATCACATTTAACCGCTACGGACAAGCAATTTATTGGTTATTGGGATAAGACAACTAAAGAGCAAAGCTTAGCGATTAGTAGTAAGCTCTTGCTAACCGATGATTTACATGCCATTGCGGGTATCAAGTTTTTCGATTACGAGCGCACCAATGAGCGAGATTTCGCTTGGAGTGGATTCTCTAGCGATAAGGGTGACGAAACAGGGGAAAGCTTATACCTAGGCCTCGTCTATGACATCAATGAACAGGTCAGTACGTATGTGAGCTATACCGATGCGTATGAGCCTCAGCTAGACAAAGTCGACGTCAACTTAAAGCAACTTACTCCTATTACTGCACGCAATGTCGAAGTCGGGTTTAAAGCAAACTTAGTTGATAACCACTTACGCTTAAACATGGCTTACTTTGACAGCTTGAAGGAAGACTTTGGCGTTGTGATTCCAGAATATGCCGATCAGCGACCTGCAAGATATCGTCCGGTAGATGGTGCCGAAGCGGATGGCTTTGAAATCGAACTGGATGCCAACATTACAGAAGATTGGCAGGTCAATATTGGCTACAGTGACTTTGATGTGGTTGATGAAAACGGTGAAGACATCAACTTATACGCACCAAGACAAACGCTTAACGTTAGCACTAAATATACTTATGACGCGTGGAGCTTCGGCTTAAATGCAACATGGGATACAGACCGAAAAGTAGATATTTTAAATGTGCCAGGTGTTGATCTTGGCCTCCCTGCAGGTGGTCGTCACGGGGCAGTACGCGCAGAGCAAGACAGTCAAACGCTAGTAAATGCTCATATCAAGTACGATCATTCAAAACAGTTAAGCTTTAAATTGAGTGTCAGCAACCTCACGGATGAAACGTTTTACGATACCTATGGATTCGTTCCTAAAAAGTATAGTGAACCTCGTGCATATAACTTAAGCATGAAGTATCGTTTCTAATATAACAGCTATATATTGAAACATAAAAAGGGGCTGCAAAGCCCCTCTTTATGATCAGTGTATTATCACTGTTTTATGATTTGCGTAGAAACGCGTTTTGCCGCAATTTCAGCTTTGCTAAAAGGCAGTGCTACCAGCTTATTTTGCTCACTATAGAATTGTGTTTGGTCATTCGCATTGAGCGAGTTTGGATGCTGTGATTGAGAGTAAGTTAACAAGCCTCTCGCCTTCACCCCTGACTCATCAAAGTCAACAACCATCATCCAACTTGAACCAAAGTGCAACTCATAGCCTCGTTGCGATAACCCACTCCACAGCGGTCTATCGTTGTACGGTGTCATCACTGACGGCGTTGCAACCGGAGCAAATGTCGTTTGATCGAGGCGATTTTGCGTAGCGAACACGTTAAGTCCACCTTCAACATTCATATTTCCCTGCCAAGCAAAGCGCTTCCCGTGCTGTTCAAAAAACTGTATATCACCAAGCGGCGCATCCAGCGCAAAGCCTGCATGGCGAACAATTTCTCCTGCAATGGCTAGTTCTTTAAAAAGCGCTTCATTGATGCGGATATTTCGTGGGGTATTTACTGGATCCTGCGGGTTGAAACTAACCTCGAAGTCTTCTCGGTCATTGACTCTTGCGACAAACTCCCTCACCAAATGTGCAGCCAATGAAGACTGCTCAAAACGCCCGTCCCACTTTTTAAGAGCTTGGCATGTCGGGGCTAATGCAAAAATTTGACCATTGACTGTAACCTCTTTGGTTTGCCAGCTTTGCTCGCACGCTGCAATGACAGTATCAATAATCGGGGAGATTTGTGCGGTATTGGCTAACAGAATTGCGGTGACTTCATCAGCATCAAATTTTTGCTCGTCACCAATTGGATGACTTATTTGCGCCAAAGAATACCTCGTTCTACGACTTTGTAAAACACTGTGCTGACCATAAAGAGGGGAAACTTCAGCGATAGGGGCACTAGCATTTGCAAGCCAATATGAATCATTGGCATTTTGCACATAGTCCTTACGTTCAAGCTTAGGTTTTTCTGCATATGGTACACTTTGCTGATAATAATAAGCGGAATCATCACCGGGAAGCACTGGTACCCTAAACTTTTCAAAATACTGTTTTGCCAACACATTCTCATTCAAATAGCGAAGCGCTGTTGATGATAAATGCGGTACATTGGCAGCATCAATATAAAATGCGTGTCCATCTTTATCTGTATAAATCGCGTTATTGAACATTAAGCCATTATGATCTTTAAAGCTTTGTTGAAATTCCTGCAAAGTTTGCGCTTTATTTATCGCAAGCCAATGATCGATAGCAGAAAAATTATCTAAATTCGTATTTTTTAAAATATACGCGTGCTGCTCTGTCCAATCTAATACACCTGGGATTTCAATCAGCACCCCGCCCTCAGCTTTATATACAGGCTTATGTAAAGATTGCATCTCACCCGACGCACTCAATACCTCGACAACGATGTCCTTTTCCACTATCCGTTTAGATTCACCATCTAGCACATAACCAAGTGGGGTTGTGTTATCCAATGTTAAACGGTAAATCACACTTTGTGCCGATGCTGAGTAAGTATGGCTCCACGCAATATTATGATTGAAGCCAATATTCACTACCGCAGGAAAGCCCAGCAATGATGCTCCCATCACATCTAGTTCGCCAGGGATATTGGCGTGATAGGCCCAAAAACGCATCTGTCCTGTCATGGGAAAATGCGGATTCGCCATTAGTATCCCTTTACCATCATCACTAAAATCGGCACCGATAGCCCAAGCATTTGAGCCTTGTGTCATAAGCTTGTTGCCGTCAGGGACTGCAGCTAACGGTGAGGTTAGCTTTAGAGGTTCTGATGCACTGGGCAGCCAAGCATTACCTTGCTCAGGGTGTGCTTGCAAAATTGCGGTAGTAAACTGACCAAGACTCGCGCCGCTTCCCGCAGCGGCAATGTTAGCAAGTACATCAACGGCCGTTATGGGCTGTACCCAGCTTTCACCTTGGCAAGTTGGTGCTAACCTTGCCTTACCTTGTTGCACTTCGGTGAGATACAAATTAAAACCAGCAGCAAACCCTTCTGCAGCAGCTTGAGTATCTTTAGATAACGTCGGAAAAGCGAGCTTAGCCTGCCCATAAATATCAGCAATTTTATATAGGTAATCAGACATTACATGGCGGTTATCACCAGCTTGATAGTGATCCGGTCCAAAATACTTAGCACGTTCTCCTCGAACCCTTAGATAGCTATCGGCAAGCACACAGCCATGATCTTGCGCTTGAGCATACCCAGAACCAAAAGCTAATGAACGTAAGTTGCTGGCTTTAACATGGGCAATACCAAATTCGGTGCGGGTGATTTTGGCTTTTAGATTCGAAGCGTGTTTTATATTACTTTGTGCTGCCGAATGGTCAGCCTGACAAGCCAATGGACCAAATAATAGCAAAGGGATGAGCAGTATATTGGAATTCATAATTATCCTTTTTTATAAGTGCTGTTTAAAAATCAAATCATTCATTAACGAATAGGGTAAGTAAGGCGGACTTAAGTAAGAGGTGAAGCAAATACAAAAAACGGGTGATAGCCACCCGTTTTAATTATTGATTTTCTATCTCTGTGAGCAGCGCTTCTTCAATAAGAAACGCTAGGTTATCGATAGTTGGGTCTTCGAAGAATGCAGCTGGAGCTATCTCAACAGCGAAGGCCTGCTTAGCCTTCGCTATCATTTGTATCGCAATAAGTGAATCACCACCGAGTGTAAAGAAGCTGTCAAAAATACCCACTTCACTATAGCCAAGTGACTCACTCCATAGTGTTGCAAGACGTTGTTCAAGCTCACTTTCTGGCGCTTCAAATTCAACATCCATAACAGGGCGAGATTTTCCTTGTTGCACGGTGTTAGTGCTAGGATTGGCAATCACTGCTGTAGAGAGTAACTCTTGCAACTTAGCTTCTCGTTGTGCCCAGCTCATTGCTGCAGCGTAGAGATGTGGCAAGTCGGCAGAGATAGCTTGCATAAATAGCGTAGCACCTTGTTCACGATTGAGCCCTAAGCCACTCGCCACTTGTTGCCCGGCAGCCATACCTATGTTATCCCATCCATCCCAATTGATTGTACATACTGGGAATGGTAAAGATTGATGAGGCAGCGCATCTAGATACGCATTTGCAGCACAATAGTCACCTTGCCCAAAGGCGCCAAGCACTGAGGCAAGCGACGAGCAAAAAATCATTTTCGCTAGTTGATGATGCGCGAATGCCTGTAATAGATTATTGGCACCAGATACTTTTGCAGCTAAGGTTTCAGATACTTGCTGCGGGCTTAACTGAGATAGCACACCACCTCCGGCTAAGCCGGCTGCATGAACAACGTGACTGATATGACCGAGCTGCGCTTCGGCTTGGGCTATGGCACAGGTTAATGCTGCCAAGTCTGTTACATCCCCTTGCAACACCATCAGATCTGGTGCGAGTGATTTTAACTCGTTCAACTGAGTAAATAATGCCTGCTCTTTTGAGTTTTCGTTATTAACAGCGAGTTCAGGCCATTGTTGCGCAGTGGGTATAACTCGGCGGCTCAACAGCGCGATTTTATGTCCTTGCTGCGCCAGTTTATTCGCGAGAATAAGCGCCACACCTCCTAGCCCCCCTGTAATAAAGGTAACCGGGTTATCAGAGCCCGATACTGTTGTTACCACCTCAGGTACTACTTGCTGTGACAAGCTAAAAGCATTTCTACCACGCACGGCAATCTCTAAGCTGCTTTTCTGTGCTAAGTTTTTCAGTATTGTTGAAACCAAGGTTTTAGTGTTCGTTAATGACTCTACCTCAGCGACTTCAACCACCTGTACAAACAACTCAGGGACTTCATGACACAAGGCTCTAGTTGCACCTAAAATCGTCGCTTTTGATGGTGATACCGCTTCATTGCCTAACACAGAGAAAAGCCCAGTAGCAACTAAACTTACCCCTATTTTATGTTCCGAAGCCCATTGCAATAGCGCCAAGTGGCTAGTAAACGCTAGGGTATCTGCCCCAAGTAACCTTAAATCAACGACTCGAACAATATCACCAAATTGCGACATAATGGTCTCAAACGTTTCGATTTGCTGAGTATCACCGCGATAAACCTGCTCTTGTTGCTGAACAAAAGCATTACCATGCCAAAGCTGTAGTATGGAAACTTGTTCTACATTCAATGCCTCCATTAAGGCTTCACATAATGGGCTATCATCACAAACGACCAGCCATCGCTGACCATTCAAAGGGGCGCTTGGCGCAAGGTTTTGCATCGCCTGTTGCCACACTGGAACTAATAGCTCAGGCTCAGATATTTGTGCGTCAGTCACAGTATCATGATTGCTATGTGCCGCTTGCCAGAAACTTGTGGTTGCAAATGCATACTCTGGTGCAAGCATCTTTTGCCCATGCGGATATTTCGTAACTTTGTGCCAATCAACACGCTGACCGCACTGCCATAATATAGCAAGGGTTTTCGCAAACGGGGGCACGCTGGACTTTAGGTCTCTTACATGGGCAATTGAGTGTAGGACTAGTACTCTCTCACCGAGATTTTGACTACTCAGTTTTTGTAAGGTATCGCCGGGGCCTGCTTCGATTAATACTTGGCATGTTTGTGCCAGTGTTTGAATTCCTTTAGCAAAATCAACTGGCTGACGGATATGATCAAGCCAATATTGTACTGAGGTTGCTTGGCTATCTGTGATCCATTCCCCAGTGATATTAGAAACAAAAGGAATTTTCGGCGCTTTTAGCTCAATCTTTGCAAACGCCTGTGCAAAAACTGCTAATACAGGCTCAGTTAGATGACTATGAAATGCGTGTGCGACGTGTAAACGGGTACAACTGACTTGCCTCTCTTTTAATTCACCTTGCAGCATTTTAATTGCCGCTTTGGTTCCTGCCACTACCGTATTTTGCGGGCTGTTATAGGCTGCAATATCCAATTCAGCATTGAGGAAAGGTGCAATAGTATTGGCATCTGCCATAACAGAAAGCATCGCGCCTTCTGCCATTTGCTGTAACGCTTCCCCCCTTGCAACAACGAGATGAATGGCATCATCTACAGACATTACCTCCGCTAAACAAGCCGCAACATATTCACCAATACTGTGACCTAACATCGCATAGACTTGTACTCCATGCGCTTGATAGCATTTAGCCATAGCATAAGCCACAACAAACAATGCAGGTTGCGTTACCCTAGTTTGATTTAAGAGTTGATTGGTCGCCAATATTTGCTCATCGGAGGGGAAAAATACCGCTTCTAGTTCTGCACGTAATTTACTTGGGAAACGTGCTAGTACGTCATCGAAGTGAGTCTTAAATTCTGTAACATGACGATATAAAGGCTGTGCCATCGTCACATACTGTGAGCCCTGCCCTGAAAACAACAAGCCTACCTGCTCAGCTTTCTTCACTATCTCATCGGCATATTCACGATTTAACAACTCGATTGCCTGCGCTTCATCTTTTGCGACAATGGCCTGATTTGCAGGCAACCTACGCTTTTTATGCTGTAGCTGTGCAGCTATAAGCGTCAATTGCTGTGGGTTCTGCGTTATGGCTTTTGCAAGTTGTTGACGCTGTTTAGCTAAACTAGCTGTATTAGCCGCTGAAATAGGTAAAATGTGCCATGCGTCGGGGGCGCTTGCGACCTTTTCAGTTACAGGTAAATACTCCTCCAAAATAACATGTGCGTTGGTCCCCCCCATTCCCAGCGAGCTGACCGCAGCACGGCGAGGACCATCACAATCCCATGTTTGCGCATGCTGCGGTAAATAAAACGGACTATTTTCGAAATCAATTTTACTATTTTGAGGCGAGCTATGAATGCTCGGCGGGATCTCTTTGTGGCGCAAGGCTTGAATAGCTTTAATTAAACCAGTCACACCAGCCGCTGAATCTAAATGACCAATGTTTGCTTTAATTGAGCCAAGAGCACAATATTGCTTTTCAGTGTGCTGATAAACTTGTGATAGTGCTGCTACTTCAATTGGGTCGCCAAGCTTTGTGCCGGTACCATGGCTCTCAATGTAGCCGATGGATCGCGGCTCGACATCTGCAAACTCCAAAGCGGCACGTATCGCATTAGCCTGTCCCGTGACGCTTGGCGCGGTATAGCCAACCTTGTCTCTGCCATCATTATTAATCGCAGATCCCTTAATCACCGCTAAAATGTGATCGCCATCTTCTATCGCTTCTTCCACACGTTTTAATACCACAGCAGCAGTGCCACTGCCAATTAAAATACCATCGGCGTGTTCGCTAAATGCACTCAACTTACCACTGGATGATAAGCTGCCACCAGCTGGCGCAAGATATCCTTGTTCGTCGAGTAAATTGAGCCACACACCACCTGCAAGGGCTGCATCACACTCATAGTTCTGCAACGCTCGACAGGCCATGTGTACGGCGACTAAAGAGGTTGAGCAAGCCGTTTGCACCGTTACCGCAGGTCCAGTTAAATCAAGTTCGTAACTAATGCGAGTAGCCAGCGCGTCTTTCTCATTGCCATTGGTGAGCGCTAAGAGGCTAGTGATGTCATTGTCTTGCTGCTGCGGCAATAAATGTTTAAGTAAGTATGCTGGCACACCACAACCGGCAAATACGCCTGTGAACTGGCCACTCGCTGGTAAGCCTGCATGCTCCAAAGCGTGCCAACACGTTTGCAGAAATAGGCGCTGTTGAGGATCTAATTGTGTTGCTTCTTTTGGCGTATAGCCAAAAAACTCCGCATCGAACTGAGCTTTGTTTGCAAATGGGATGGACGCGTTGACATAATCAGGGTGGCTGCGCTGTGCTTCATTTACCCCCGCAGCCGTCAGCTGTTCTTCTGTCAAAGTATCAATAGCGCAATGACCACTGCGAACGTTTTGCCACAATGCTTCAACGTTATCGGCATCAGGAAAGCGTCCAGCCATTCCCACCACTGCAATATCTAAAGGATTAAATGTTTGCTCTGTCATTAGTTACACTTCTCTTGATTTACGCTTCTTGGCAGCAAAGGCGCTCATAGCTTGCTTTTGTTTTTTATTATTTGACGTTGGCAGTGATGTGGTTTGCGCACTGACAGTTGTCGTCAAATAACTCGCTAAGCTGGCAATACTTGGGTACTGGAATAGATCCGTTAATGATAATGATGGATGATCAGGCTTGAGTTCATCATATATCGCCATCAGTAACAGGGAGTGACCACCTAAGTCGAAAAAGTTTTGTTCTATCGCAATGGAGTCTCGTTGTAGGTGGCGAGCAAATACTTTGATTAACTGCTGCTCTAACTCAGTTGCGCTTGATTTAGGCACTTCACTGCTCTGCATCACTTTGATATCCGGCAGTTTATGACGCTCTAATTTGCCACTTTCAGAAAGAGGAAGTTTATCTAACACCAAAATCGCATCAGGGATCATATAATGAGGTAATTGCAGCTGTAACGCTTGTTTCAATTCAACTTCGGTTACACCATCAGCCTCAACATAAGCGACTAAACTTGCTGAGTTTTGCGCATCCCTCAGCTGTACCACTGCATGTTTAACTTTAGGTAGGTTGCAAAGTTGTGCTTCAACTTCTGATAACTCAACTCTAAATCCTCTTATTTTCACCTGGTGGTCTTGACGACCTATGTATTCCAGCTGCTCTCCCTGCCAACGCACCAAGTCGCCAGTAGCGTACATACGAGCGCCATCTTGGCTAAATGGATCAGCAATAAACTTACACGCTGTCAATCCTCGTTGCTGCCAATAACCTCTCGCTAAAATATCACCACCAACGTACAACTCACCTGCTTCACCTTGTGGCACTAACTGCAATGCACTATCTAACACATACAGCTGTCGCCCTTGGATAGCATTACCAATCGGTACATTGGCAGATGGCTCAAGTGCAGTGCAATCAAATACACTTGCTTCTACAACAATCTCTGTAGGCCCATAAGTATTAAGCAATTTGACATGACCTAACCCTGCAGCTCGCCAATCAGCGACGCCAGTTGTCGACATTGCTTCGCCACCTGAATGCACCTGACGAAGATCAGGAAGCGCCAGCGCACCATGATGTTTAGCTTGTTGCGCCCACGAAGCTGCGATTGTACGCCAGTAAGCCGCACTTAAGTCCATGACAGTAATTCGATGTCGCTGCGCTTGGGTATAAAGCGTTTGCGCATCCCATAATGCATCTTCTCGAAGTACTAAGGTCGCCCCCACAGTCCAAGTTGGGAACACTTGCTCCACGAAAGCATCAAAGTTTGCAGTCGCAAATTGCAACACCACATCCTTTGCAGTTAACGCCATAAAGTCGATTGCTGACGTAATATATTTTGCCAACGCCCCATGCTCTATCGCTATTCCCTTAGGTGTTCCAGTAGAGCCAGAGGTATAATTTAGATACGCCACAGCAAAATGATTAATACCACCAACATCCTTTATTTCATCCGCCAGTCCTGAGGTGTTGAATAACTCTGCAGGTGTAAAAACATCGCCCTGCCATACCAAGTTAGTTGAAACATCTTCACTAATAAGTTTGCAACAGTTGGCATCTTTTAGCATGAATGCTAATTTGGCGTCAGGGAAATTGGCATCCAATGGTAAATAACCCGCACCAGCAAGCAGACATCCTAGGGTACAGGCCAGCATGTCAGGCGTTCGAGGTAACAGGATCCCCACCACGCTTTCCGCTCCAACGCCCGCAGCGGAAAGTTTCTGTGCAACACTAGATGCGCGTTGCCACAGCCAGCTATAACTATAATCTTCATTGCGATAAATAATGGCAGTTGCTTCAGCGCTTACATTCGCATGCTGCGCGATTTGCGAAAGCCAGTCGATTTTTTCTTCAGTGCTCGCTTTGCCCTTCCCAAGCGCTAATAATGCGTCTTCTTGTGTCACCATCACTAACTCTGCAATCGCTTCGTTAGGGTGTCGAACTGCCTGCTGTAGCAGGGTGAGCCAGCTTTGCATAAAGTTTTGCATCTGCGCTTTTGAGAACAGACTACCGTTATACTGCAGCTCTAAATCAAGATGGCCTTCATTAAATAGTCTAGAATCTAAGCTAAAGTCAAACTGTACTTCTTGATTGAGCGCTTCCACAGTACTTGCTTGCACAGATGCACTTTCACACCAAGGGTTTGCTTGATACTCAACATGGTTAAGCATAAATTGGAATAACGGATTGTGCCCGAGCTTGCGATCTGGGTTTAACAACTCGACTAGTTTTTCGAATGGATAATCTTGATACTGTTGCGCCTCTAGCGCCCGCTGTTTTACCTGAGCTATCACGTCACCGAACGTCATGGCAGGGTTAATATCTGCGCTAAGCACTTGCGTATTAACAAAAAAGCCTAACATTTCTTGAGTCGAGGCACTGCGTCTATTTGCAACCGGAACACCAACTCGTGGCTTTGACTTACCATATAAACGATAAAACGTGACCTGCAAAGATGCTAACAACAACATGTACAAACTTGCACTTTGCTGATGTGAAAAGGCTTGGAGTTGCTGAACTTGGCGATAATCTAATTGCTCGCATAACAATCTAGACTGTAACCCTTGCTGCGTATTTTCACGCTGCGTAGTGATAAGTTCCTCATCCCCATCACCTGATAGCTGTGCTAGCCAGTAAGTCTGTTGCTGTTTTGCATCCGCACTCTCGAGCCAATCTTGCTGCCATTGAGCAAAGTCACCGTACTGCAGTAAATTCGGCTCTATATTTACTTCAGTACCTTTTTCAAGCGCATGATATATATCAGCTATTTGCTTTATCAACAGCTCGAAGGACCATGCATCCCCCACAATGTGATGCATCGCTACCAATAAAGTAAACTGGCGCGGCGCAACCTCCACCAGTGCAACCCTGAAACAGTCTCCCTCCATAAGGGCAAAGGGAGTTTGATACCACTTTGCAATCCAACTGGATTGGTGCTCCTGAGATAAATGTGACATATCTTCAACACACCAGTTCAATGGACGAGATGACGCAGTCTGTCGCCATTGCCCACTTTCACTTTTCATAAATTGCTGTCTCAAGATTGGATGGCGGGCAAACACCACACGGCAAGCCTGCTCTACATGCTCAATTGACACTGAGCCTAATAAAGTGGTTTTTGCCCCAATATGATAGGCGTTGCTCTCAGGCTGCAGTTGCCATAAAAACAGTTGCCTTTGCTGTTGGGCGCTCAAAGGATGATCTATTTGATGCGTTGGGAGTAACTGGAGCCTGTTCGTGTTCTGCGCCTTACTGTGTTTAACAAGCTCGCAAAAATCACCAAATTCAGGGGCATTAAATAAACAAGTCGTCTCCAGCTGACAATCAAACTGTGTTTGAACCAACGCAATTAAACGTACCGCTTTTAGTGAATTCCCGCCTAAAGAAAAAAAGTTAGCTCGGTTATTTGTCACAGGATAGTTGAGTACCTGCTGCCACGACTTAGCGATCGCTTGTTCAAAATCAGACCATGCCTCTACCGTGCATGCTACTTGCCCAAGATTGCGCAACGCTTCGCTATCAAAAGCACCATATGGCACCAACTGCGCTCTTTGATATAACTTAAGACAAGCGCTACGCTGCAATTTTCCGCTAGATGTTTTCGGCAATGTGCCCTGTTCAAGCAGTAGTACGAGTTCGGGACTGTAGCCGAATTGCGTGCTGATAAAGTTTCTTACTACTTCAGCAGTGAGCTCCGCCGCAACAGTGTTTCGATAGCTGTTCGTGGTCTCGATAGCAAGGCCAATCCCTTCTCCAGTTTCCGCGCTTGGAACAGGAAATGCTGACACTCGACCTTTACGCACAAAGCTCAATTCAGCTTCAATCACTCTTTCGATATCTTGGGGATAAACATTGTGGCCATTCATGATGATCAAATCTTTTTCTCTTCCTGAGATAAAGAGTTGACCATCAAAGATGTAGCCTACATCACCTGTTCTTAACCAACGCTTGCCATCTCGCTCGATAAAGGTGGCCCGTGTCGCTTCTTCGTTTTGCCAATATCCTACTGCGATACTGGGACCTGCAGTCCATATTTCTCCAATCAAACCATCTGCAAGTTGCTGATGAGTTTGTGGATCGCTAATACGTAAGAAATGCTCACTGGCGACGATACCGCAGCCGACTTGATGGCGGTAATGTTCTGTATTTCTCCAGTCCTGACTTGGAACCGACTTTGCAATACCTGCGGCTAATTTAGCGCTATCAAATGCCGTCACATACGCGCCTTGATTGGCGTGACTGCCAGTCACCATCAATGTTCCTTCAGCGAGGCCGTAGCATGGGTAAATAGCCTGCTTGTTTAAACCACAAGCGGAGAAGCGCTCAGCAAAGTCAATGAGTGTATCGTGTCTGATAGGTTCAGCCCCAGAGTATGCAACTCGCCAATGACTCAGATCGAGCTCTTCTAGCACTTTTTCCTTTACTCTCTCCAAACACAATCGAAATGAAAAGTCAGGGCCTCCAGAGATAGTCCCCTTGTACTGACTTAGTAGTTGCAACCACCTTACAGGCCTTTCCATAAAGTAACGAGGAGAAGTCAATACCAGAGGAAACCCCATAAATAAAGGTTGTAGTAAGCCTCCAATTAACCCCATATCATGAAATAGCGGCAACCAGCTAACCATAACATCGCTGCTCGTCGTCTCCATCCGCTCGCTAATCGCTCGCTCATTCGCAATTAGGTTCTCATGACTAACCATCACCCCTTTAGGTGTTGCTGTTGAACCTGATGTGTACTGCAAAAATGCAATGTCATTTGGCGCTGTATTGGCACGTTGAGCTGGTATATTTATCTCCTGCAACTCATCAACACTTAACATGGACGCACCAGAAGTTTGTTCGGTCAGAGCTTGCACCGTCTCACTGAAACGGGCAGTGGTAAGAATTAAAGTCGCACTGGCGTCTTTGGCGATCCCTATGGTTCTCGCGAGATGTTGTGGCTTCGTCGATTCAGGAGGAAAGCTAGGAATAGCAGTGATCCCACAATACTGACAGGCTAAAAAGCTGGCAACGTACTCAATACCAGTTTCCATCAAAATCAGGGCTCTATCCCCTGGTTTTGCATACTGTTGAAAATGACTGGCAACAAGCATCACTTTTTCAAGTAGCGTTTGATAAGTCCACTGCGTAGTCAATTTGCGTTCAACACAGACCAGCGCAAGTTGATTCGGCTGGGTTTCAGCATGATGTATAAGATGGTCAGTTATTGTAATGGCGGACATAGTTTACTCCGTAAATCACCGACGTTTGAATGGTATCCAGCCACGTTCTAACGCCTGCTAACGAAAAATCGGATAAATAGGCCGATCTATTGCAACATAAAAATTACAAAATCATCGATACTAAATGGATAACAGGTAATTAGGGCAATCAGCTTGTTAAAGCTTGACGTAAGCTCAGTGGTCTCATATCAGTCCAATGTTGATTGATATAATCAAGACAAGTCTGCTTGTCTCCTTCACAGCCTACTTCACGCCATCCCCCAGGAATTGATTTATAACTTGGCCAAAGAGAGTATTGTTCTTCATGATTAATCAATACTTTAAATGTGCTATTTTCATTATCAAAGCTCATAACTTTTACCCAGACTGTAAATAAACGAAGTTGCTAGCAATGACGCCTCAACTGCAAAATTATTTAGTTTTATTTCACTCAAAATAAAATCCAGACGCTCAGCATTGCAGTTTCGTTGATGGTTAAATCCCCAAAACCAATACTTTTGTTAATCATAAGAAAAAAATAAAACACAAAAAGTAAACTTTGCACTTGACAGCCCTCCTTTATAAAAAATAGAATAACTGATAATTATTATCATTTGCGTTGTTGTTATTTTTGAAATGCTTAAGGAGTAAGTAGCTGTGTCTCAATTTGCGGTTAAGTGGTCGCGTGTTATTTCTGAAAACGAGTCAAAATTACTTGTATACCTATCCAGTATTTTACGCTGTCCGTATTTAGCTGAAGATGCCTTGCAAGATACCTATATTCGGTTAGCTGGCATGTCCACAAGCCAGAATGAAGCCATCAAAAATGCAACTAGTTTTTGTTATCAAGTTGCACGAAATATCGCTATCGATATGTTGAGGAAGTTCAATCGTGAAAATTTAGTTGATATTGAGGCCAGTCATTTTGAACAACTGACTGACCACCAAATAGATGTTGAATCTAAATTTGAGAGTGAGCAGCTAAGTGGAAAGATCAACGATACAATTGGAAAGCTATCTCGCCGCCATCAAAACATTCTTTCTTTTTATCGTCATGGGAGACTTAAACAGAAAGAAATAGCCAACCTTTATAAAATCTCTCCTACCTTAGTCAACTTTATGATCAAAGAAGCTATCAGTAGCTGCCAAACGGAGTTAGTTAGCCATTAGCGATTGATTAGGGCCTGTTGACCTTTGCTGTTTGATTTTTGTTCTTCTGAGTGTGTTTTGGTAGCGACGCTCGACTTGCCGCCTAGTAATCTAGGCAAAAGTTGAGCAACAATGAACAAAGCGTACTCAGGTGAACCCAAAGGGCAGCGCTTGACTGGCATTTCTACTGTGTTATCACCTGACTTACATAGAATAACTATGCTACGCAGGCTCTGCCTTGTATAAATACCAGTCAAACTGCTGCAAAAACAAACTTGAAAGATCAACAGGCCCTAGTATAAAACAGCGCACCGATCACTCTGGCTGTGCGCGAAGCTTTGCAGCGATAAAATCGGCATGGGCAACATAAAACAGCCCGGCTATTTTCCGAATGATATGGTCTTCATGGCTGTCGAGTTCGCCATCTGCATAAGCTACGTGCCACAATAGCTCAATGACCTCGATGCGCTCAATGTCGCTGGTGTGGTTATTCACTTGCTTGGCAAAAGAATACATATCTACTGCCTGTTCCACCAGTTGCTGCGCTTGTGTTATCAGTGCACTGACTTGCGGTTCAGGCAATTCACAACGCGTTTTTAGCAGCTCCGCAATTTTATCGAACTCCGACTGTTGTAGTTTGCCGTCCGCTCGCATCACTTCGACCAGTAATGCAGCAAGCGCGGTATTAAAGTCGATTTCTTGTTTCGGTGATGATTCCTGCAAGCTTTGAAATAGTTTTTTAAGTTGGTTAAGCAAGTAGCTAATCTCCCATGTGATATACTGTAAATGTAGCAGACTAAAAGGACAGTTATGCGTAAGTTATCATTGAGACTAAATCCATTAAAGCTAAGTTCCCTAGTCGTAGGTGTAACACTGCTCTCGGCGTGCCAATATACACCGGTTCCACGAGGCGAACCTGAAAAGCTCTATGACTTTGACCACAAAGTACATTATGAGCAAACCACGTATAACGATGACCACTTTCGACTGGCAATTAAGCCAGATAGTTATGCGCATTTTAGGCAACAAAGCGTATTTTTGCTGCGCCATGCCAAACGCTTATGCCAAGGTAGTAACCCACAGTTGACATTACTTGGTGGCGTTCAAGGCTTTGATAAGATGCCATTAGAGCCACGACCTTATCAGAATGACTTAACGGTAGACGTAAAATGTGTGGCCAAATAGCCACACATTTTTGTTAGCGCTATAAATCTTTTTCAGTAACCCGCGCTGGGTTTAGTCTTTATACCAGTTGTATTAAGTAAATGATCTATCTTGAAGCGGGAAAATAGCTTTAGTAGCAAGGCAAAAATTTTGCTATTTAGTTGTTCTAAAAGAGAAATTTTTAACGAAGCTAATATGCTATTTCACCCTTCAAATTGATTAGAGAATTAATTCAATTGGTATTATATCCCCAAGGCGCTGTTGGTGCGGTTACCGATTTTGTTAAATCAAAGTCCACTCGAAACTCTCGCCCTTCGCGCACCAAACGATAGGTAAACTGCTCAGGGTAGATATACATCTGCCATGTATTTCCGACTGACTGTGGGATCCCTTGCTGGACGAATAACTGTTTTGAATATTCGTCAGCTGGGAACGACTGCACGGTATTAAATCCCGCATCTAGGGTATGACCACCATACATAGTAGAAACATCGTCGCTGCCATCTTCATGGCGGTGATCGTGCTTTAAGCTCAAACCACTCCCTGTTTTGGTGATGATCCAAGTTCTTGAAGCATCTTTTCCTACATGAAATGGAACTTGAAGCTCAGCGTCACTGCATTTACGAACGTGCATCACAAGGCGCGCATCACTAAAGCTGCTTGGCCCTTGATTATCCACCGTTACTTTACCTTCGTAGGCTTTACCACAATGCGCTTTAATAGCGTCAAAAAATGCATCATGGCTTGGGATGGAAACCAGCGGGGCAGGACGCGCGAAGGCTGCGCAGCTCAAGGTTGCGAGTAGCGCTAAAGTTAATTTTTTCATTGGAGACACCTAAAACAAATAAAGCCAGAGCTTAATCAGCTTCTGGCTTTGTGGCAAAATTATTCGACCAAATTGAGTAAACAGCTATTATTGCCAAGGTCTTGTCGTAGCAAGCTGCTGCTCAAAGGCATCAATTTGAGCATTTAATAATTCGGTCTCACCGATAAAGTCAAGGCCACTCAAGAGGCGTGCTTTGATGTCTTCTCGCACCTCAAAGTCAATTGGTGCAATACCCGCTCCGCTTATCTGCTGCGCTTCTAGGTCAATACTCAAATGTACTTGTGATTGTTGCTCGCATGCATCGAAGAGCGCATCTAACGTGCTGGCTGGTAACGCAATGCAAAGCATTTGGTTATTACCACAATTGTTAAAAAAGATATCGGCAAAGCTCTCGGCTAAGATCACCGTAAAACCATATTGCTTTAGCGCCCATGGAGCATGCTCACGAGACGAACCACAACCAAAGTTGTCACGGGTTAACAAGATTGACGCGCCCTGATGTTGTCGATAGTTAAGCACAAAGCTCGGATCTGGCTGGCCATCTTCAAGATAGCGCCAATCATAAAACAGCGCTTTATCAAACCCATCGCGGCTGGTTGAAGTTAAAAACTGCTTGGGAATAATTTGGTCTGTATCAACATTGTTTTTGTCTAATGGCGCAACTAGGCCCTGATGAAACACGCTCATTACGCCTCTCCTCGAATATCAGTAAAGTGACCTGCAATTGCCGCTGCGGCAGCCATTGCTGGACTCACCAAATGCGTACGACCGCCTCGCCCTTGGCGCCCTTCAAAATTACGGTTTGAGGTCGATGCACAGCGTTTTTCTGCGCCAAGACGATCATCATTCATCGCCAAGCACATAGAGCAGCCCGGTTCACGCCACTCAAACCCCGCAGCTTTGAAAATATCGGCTAAGCCTTCTTGTTCGGCTTGCTGTTTTACTAATCCTGATCCCGGGACGATAAGCGCTTCAACGCCTGCCGCTACGTGCTTGCCCGCCACCACTTGTGCCGCCGCACGCAAATCTTCAATACGGCTATTGGTGCAAGAGCCAATAAATACGGTGTCAACTTTGGCATCGCTTAGCCTTTGTCCTGCTGTGAGGCCCATATATTTCAGCGCGCTGCGCATCGCATCCGCTTTGACTAAATTAGGTTCATCGTCAGGGTTAGGTACTAAGTCATTAATACCAATGACTTGCTCTGGACTGGTCCCCCAGGTTACTTGAGGTTGCACACTATCAGCATCCAGCTCGACGACACGATCAAATTCGGCACCTGGGTCGCTATGCAAAGTTTGCCAATAGCGCACCGCAGCATCAAAGTCTTCGCCTTGAGGTGCAAATGGGCGACCACGTAAATACGCAAAGGTTTTCTCGTCAGGTGCGATCAAGCCAGCTTTCGCCCCCATTTCAATACTCATATTACAGAGCGTCATCCGCGCTTCCATCGATAGCGCTTCAATCCCCGTCCCACAAAACTCAGCCACATAGCCAGTGCCACCAGCTGTGCCTAATTGCCCAATCACAGCGAGGATCAAGTCTTTTGCAGTCACGGTCGGACGCAAGACGCCATTCACCTGAATTTTTAACGATTTGGCTTTTTTCTGTTGTAATGTTTGCGTGGCCAGCACGTGCTCAACCTCTGATGTACCAATACCGTGAGCCAGCGCACCAAATGCACCATGCGTTGAGGTATGGCTATCGCCACATACAATCGTTGTACCCGGCAAAGTGATCCCTTGCTCAGGTCCCATTACGTGCACTATGCCTTGGTTAATCGAATTCAAATCGTAAAGTACAATGCCAAACTCTTCACAGTTTTGTGCCAACGCTTGTAGCTGGTTTTTGCTCACCTCGCTGGCAGCATCAATCGAGCGGCTCTTGGTCGAGACATTATGATCCATTGTCGCAAAGGTTTTTTCTGGACATCTTACCGGACGATTCTGCTCTCTTAAGCCCGCAAATGCCTGCGGTGAAGTGACTTCGTGTACTAGATGACGGTCAATGTACAAGAGATCGGTTTGCTCGTTTAATTTAGCAACCACATGGGATTGCCAAATTTTATCGTATAATGTTTTTGCCACTTGCTCTTACCTTTATTAAACCCTGTCGACGATCGCTTGCGCGACATCCATAGTAGTAAACCCTGCTTGAGGATAGATATCCGGTGTACCTACACCATCTTTCACCGCCTCAGCTACTGCCTTTTCAATTGCGCGTGCCGCTTCATCCTGCCCCAATGAATAACGTAGCATCAACGCGGCACTTAAGATTTGTGCGATTGGGTTTGCCACCCCTTTACCAGCGATATCTGGTGCTGAGCCGCCCGCAGGCTCATATAAGCCAAAGCCCGATTGATTTAGACTTGCCGATGGTAACAACCCCATGGAACCCGTGATCATTGCACATTCATCAGAAAGGATGTCACCGAACAGGTTATCGCACAGTAGCACATCAAACTGGCTTGGTTGCTTTACCAACTGCATCGCAGCGTTGTCGATATAGATGTGATCAAGCGTCACATCTGGGTATTCTTTTGCGACTTCATTGACCACTTCACGCCACAGTACACTGGTTGCCAGCACGTTGGCTTTGTCTACAGATGTCACATGATTGCTTCTAAGTCTCGCGGCATCAAAAGCAAAACGGGCGATGCGTTCGATTTCTTTGCGCGAATAGGTTTGCGTATCAAACGCCGCCTCGCTTTCGCCCTCACCTTGGCGACCTTTTTCGCCAAAATAAATCCCGCCAGTAAGCTCACGGACGCACAAAATATCAAAGCCTTGCTGGCTAATGTCACTGCGTAGTGGAGAGGCTGCGCTCAATGCGGGTAATAGCTGCGCAGGACGCAGATTACAAAAAAGCTGGAAGTGCTTTCTAAGCGGTAATAAAGATGCCCGTTCTGGTTGCTCATTTGGCGGTAAGTGCTCCCACTTAGGCCCACCCACAGAGCCAAATAGAATCGCATCAGCGGCTTCACATGCGGCCAATGTCGCCGCAGGTAAGGCTTCACCAAATTGGTCTATAGCCGCACCACCAATCGCTTGTGGTGATTTTTCTAAAGCAAAGTTGAACTTAGTCGCCACTTTATCTAATACCAGCTCAGCGGCTTGCATCACTTCTGGACCAATTCCATCTCCAGCTAGTACTGCGATTTTGTAGTTTGTTTGACTCATCCTGCTTTCCTTTGTTGTTTTAGGCTAGACACTTTTTGTGCTCTATCAATTAGGTTATATACTCGGATCATGGCTCTCACTGACGCTTCGACAATGTCGGCTGCAAGTCCCACACCGTGATATTGCTTACCATCAAATTTGGCAATAATATCGACTTGGCCCAGTGAACTTGCTCCTTTACCCGTCGCATCAAGGTTATATTCCACCACTTCCACCGCCATGCCAGTGATACGCTCGATAGCTACAAACGCCGCTTCCACAGGACCGTTACCGGTTGCCGCTTCTTGCTTAAGCTCACCATTCAAGGCAATCCCCACAGTCGCGCTCGCGATAGATTGAGAGTTAGAAGATGCATTGACGAACTGTAATTGGTAGCGCTCGTCTTTGTCTTTGATTTGGTTGAAATAAATCATCGCTTCAAGGTCATAGTCGTAAACCGTGCCCTTTTGATCGGCTAACGCCAAGAAGCTTTCATACAGGCTATCCATATCGTAATCCGATTTCTGGTAGCCAAGCTCGGTAAGACGATGCTCGATAACATGTCGGCCAGAGCGTGAAGTCATATTTAACTGATTACTCGGCACACCAACGGTTTCTGGAGCCATGATTTCATAGGTGTTTTGTGCCTTTAAGACGCCGTCTTGGTGAATACCCGAGCTATGTGCAAAGGCATTTTCACCCACAATTGCCTTGTTTGGCTGCACCGGCATATTGCAGATTTTAGCAACTTGGCGCGACGCGCGATAAATCTCTTCGCTACGAATATCGGTATGTACTTTTAGGTGGTCTTGGCGCATCTTCATGATCATCGCCACTTCTTCTAGTGAGCAGTTACCTGCACGCTCACCAATACCATTGATGGTACATTCGATTTGTCTTGCACCGGCTTGTACCGCCGCGATTGAGTTTGCCACCGCAAGTCCTAAATCGTTGTGACAATGGACGCTTAGTCTGGCTTTGTCGATGTTAGGCACATTATTTCGAATATGGTAAATCATCGCTGCATACTCGTCTGGCGTGACATAACCTACAGTATCAGGCAAGTTAATCGTAGATGCACCGGCATTAATCGCCGCTTCAACAATACGACACAGATCAGAGTGTGGCGTACGGCCAGCATCTTCACATGAAAATTCAACATCATCAGTATACTTTCTGGCTTGAGTTATGGCCTTAATCGCCATGTTAGTCGCATCATCTAAACTCATTCTTAACTTATGTTCTAGATGCAGAGGACTGGTTGCAATAAAAGTGTGAATGCGGCGCTGCTCAGCACCTTTAAGGGCTTCGCCACACGCGTCAATATCTTTACTAACCGCACGAGCAAGGCCGCAAATTGCGGGGCCTTTCACCTCGGCTGCGATGCGTTGTACCGCACGAAAATCAGCTGGACTTGATACTGGAAAACCCACTTCCATGACATCCACATTGAGACGACTAATGGTATGCGCCAGTTGTATTTTATCTTCTTCTGTTAAGCTGGCTTTTAACGCCTGCTCACCGTCCCTTAATGTTGTATCGAAAATCCAGACTTTATCTTGCATACCCTTATCCTCAGCCAAAAAAAACCCCGCAAGTGCGGGGTGTCTACAGTAAATGTCGCTCAATTCGCGCAATTACACCCCACCCCTCTGGTTTACCAGTAGGAGGTTAAGAAGGAGTGAAATACGCGCAGTCATTTTCATTGAGCTAAGTGTTCCTGTTGATGAATTGGTTATGTTTTAACATGCTTCAAAAGCGACAATCAAGCATAAATTATCCCAAAAATAGAGTTTAAACCTCAATTTATTGGCAATTTAAATTAAAAAAATGCCAACTTTAGAAAATATATTTCAAGATTAGGAGTGAACACAGATAGGATATGAAGTGAGCAGGGTAATTTTGAATTTTAATTACCAATAAAAAAATAGCCAATTTAGGCTATTTTTTTATTGGTTCTGGGTGTTTTGCATAACCAGAGGCACCTTTTGCGATATACCGCAACTGCCACTTCAAACGCTCGGTCAGTTCAGCGCGTTGTGGGGGATCTTGATCCAAAGCCTCAGCACCAGAGCTAAATACTAAGGTAACCATTGCTTCAGCTTGCATGTGGGCGTGATGGGTATCTACTCCCGTTTCCGTTTCAAGATAATGAGCAAGCTCTAAGATAAAATGTTTGATTTCTCTAGCCACGGCGGCTCGAAACGCAGGCGACGTGCCCGAACGTTCACGCAATAATAAACGAAATTGGTTGCTCGACTGCTCAATAAATTCCATAAAGGTGTGCACAGAAGTATTGATCACGCTACCACCTTTAGCGATGCGACGCCTTGCTTGGCGCATTAGTTGTCGCAAGGTTAAACCCGCTTCATCTACCATAGTCAGCCCGAGCTCGTTCATATCCTTAAAATGTCGATAAAAAGAAGTAGGTGCGATACCCGCCTCTCGTGCGACTTCACGCAGGCTTAAATTCGAGAAACTATGCTCAGCACTTAGTTGATTAAATGCCGCTTCGATAAGCGCTTGACGGGTCTTCTGTTTTTGTTGGGCGCGTACACCAGCCATGGACTTTCCCCAATTCGCTTCGAAAAATAAGAACAATAAACCGCAGTCTAAACCTTGACGCAGCAAGAATGAAATACTATTTTAGCGTACAGTTGTACGCTGAAATTAGATTTTGAGATTAATTGATGAAAAAACCACCCATTTTATGGACCAATGTGCTGTTCTTTAGCTTATCGTTTTTAGCTGCGATCACTTTGGTGCCTTGGTATGGCTTTGAATACGGCTATACCACCAGCCACTGGGTAGCTTTTGTTGCCTGTATGTTTTACGCCGGTCTGTCGATCACCGCAGGGTATCACCGCTTATGGGCGCATAAAGCCTATGACGCCCACCCTGTGATTCAAGTTATTTTTGCGTTGGGTGGCGCATTCGCCTTACAAAACAGTATATTACATTGGAGTAGCGATCACCGTGTGCACCACGGCCAAGTCGACGACCCAGTAAAAGATCCGTACGCCGCAACACGAGGCTTCTGGTATAGCCATATCGGTTGGATGCTGAGAGATTATCAAGGCGAGACTTATGGTGATTATAATAACGCCAGAGACTTACAACGTAACCCTATCGTGATGTGGCAACATAAACATTATATGAAGTTGGTGCTACTTACGAATATCGGCATCCCGTTAGTGCTAGGTTTATTACTCGGTAATGTGTTTGGCACGTTATTACTTGCGGGCGTACTCAGACTCGTACTCAGTCAACATTTTACTTTCTTTATCAATTCACTGGCGCACATTTGGGGCAGTCGCCCTTATACCGAAAAAAATACCGCGCGAGACAATGGCTTGCTAGCCCTATTCACTTACGGTGAAGGCTACCATAACTTCCATCATATTTTTGCGAGCGACTACCGTAATGGTATTCGTTGGTATCACTATGACCCAACTAAATGGCTGATCCGTACTTTTGCAGCACTGGGCCTTGCCAGTAAGCTAAAACGCACTCCGGTTGAACGTATTGAAAAAGCCAAGGCAGAGACCTTATTGAATAAGACTAAAGTCAGTCTCGCAAAATTGCCTTTGGCGCAAGATAAGCTTACATTGTTACAACAAGAGTATGATTTACTTCTTAAAAAGCTTCAAAACTACTGTACTGTGCAAAAACAGGTACTCGAAGCGAAGAAAGAAGCAGTACTTGCACAGTGCGAACATTCCGCACTGATGCAACAATATAAAGAGCTAGAACAAGCTTGGGAAAGTCAAAAACAAGCTTGGATTGCACTAAATTCGAGGCTACTGAAAACGGCATAATGTTCAGCGGCCTCAACAACTAAAGGGGTGAGGCCGTGAGCAAAAAAGCTGCAGAAAAAACCGAAACTGTTCCACAATCCTATCAATACGATGCCATTATTATAGGCACCGGACCTGGCGGCGAAGGCGCCGCCATGAACCTCTCTAAAAGTGGTAAAAAAGTCGCGGTTATCGAACGCCAGCATGCGGTTGGCGGTGGCTGCGTGCACTGGGGCACCATTCCCTCAAAAGCGCTTCGTCATTCTGTCAGTCGTCTAATTGAGTATAAAGCAAATCCACTTTATCGTTTTACCGAGCGCCCGCAGCGCCATACCTTTCAAGATATTTTGCACCATGCCAGTGATGTGATCTCAAAACAGTCAACATTGCGTTCTAGCTTTTATGGTCGTAACCGCATTCACTTATTCCAAGGCGATGCCAGCTTTGTTGACGCAAATACGGTACAAGTCATTCACCAAGATGGTTCGCAAGAGCTACTCACCGCCAAAACCATTGTAATAGCCACAGGCTCGCGCCCATACCGCCCACCAGGCGTTGATTTTAACCACCCTCGCGTCTACGACAGCGACACTATTTTAAGCCTTGAGCATAATCCTCAGCGCGTATTGATATACGGCGCGGGGGTCATAGGCTGTGAATATGCCTCAATCTTTAAAGGACTGGGCGCAAAGGTAGACCTCATCAACACCCGCGACCGCTTATTGGCCTTTATGGATGCCGAGATCTCTGACGCACTCAGTTACCATTTTTGGAATAATGGTATTGTTATTCGCCATAACGAGGAGTTTGCGAAAGTAGAGACCCATGATAAGGGGGTTATTGTGCATCTACAGTCTGGCAAGAAAGTACGTGCTGACTGCATTTTATGGGCCAATGGCCGCTCCGGTAATACCGAAACACTCAACCTTGCAAGTGTAGGTCTAAAGGCTGATAGCCGTGGCCAGCTTAAAGTCAACGAACACTATCAAACTGAAGTGGATAACATTTTCGCAGTAGGAGATGTGATTGGCTACCCAAGCCTAGCCAGCGCGGCGTTCGATCAAGGGCGTATTGCCGCCAATGCGATTGTGCATGGCGCCTGTGATGATCGTTTGATCACCGATATCCCAACTGGCATTTACACCATTCCAGAAATGAGCTCTGTTGGTAAAACCGAGCAAGAACTCACCGCTGCGCGCATTCCCTATGAAGTGGGCCGCGCCCAGTTTAAGCATTTGGCTCGTGCACAGATCACAGGCACGGAAGTCGGTAGCTTGAAAATTTTGTTCCATGCAGAAACCAAAGAAATATTAGGTATTCACTGCTTTGGTGAACGTGCATCCGAGATTATCCATATCGGCCAAGCCATTATGGAACAAAAAGGAACGGGTAATAATATCGAGTACTTTATCAATACCACCTTTAACTACCCAACAATGGCCGAGGCCTATCGCGTTGCAGCACTAAACGGCATTAATCGTCTACTGGATTAACGCATCGTATGGCATAAATAAGCGTGACACCTTGGGCGTCACGCTTATTGTTATAAATTAAAGCGATACTCCGCGCTAAGCCGCCACACATTATCGCTTTGCTTAGGCTTACCGTTAAAGGCCTCGCGGTTTGCAACTGTGGTTGTCAGACTCAAAAACTCTCCGCCCACCAGCCAATTGCTATTAATTCGATACTTCACTGTAGCGGTCAGTGCATGGCCATCACTTTGATTAGGGTCGAACTGCCAATCATCTTTGTCGATGACTTTGAACTGCTCCCCCCGTAAGGCAAAGCGCCACTCATCGCGCTGATGTGTGAGTAGCAAAAACCAGCTATTAAAGTCATTATCAACGCCGCGATTGGCACCCATTGCGGTATTACCCAGCATGCCTTGTGCGAGTATATGGGTCTGCGGTGTTAACTTGTAACGCCAAGCTGCACTAATAAATTTAGTGTCCCACGCATACTGCCCAGTTTGGTAGTTGATCTTACTTGGATCGCCATTATTATCGTACCAATAGACATTGATCTCACTGCGGTTTGAAAAGTCGCGATGATACCCAAGATAATAACCAATTCGGCCATCAACTTCAGAAAACGGTTCAACATGCTGTGCTTGATGTTGTAACTGCGGTGTGTTCAACGACTCTACCGCAGCAAAGGGGAGACTTTCGTTAAACACCGACTGCCTATCATGCACGGTAAAGCCTCGCCATGCGAGTAAAGTGCCAGCCGGATCATTACCCTTAAAAACACCAAACACACCTTTGAATCCCTGACCGCGGCTACGACGCGTCTGCGGCTGCTCAATCGCGACTTCACCACCAAATACCCGCACTTCCTCACCGATCCAAGCGTTGATAGCCGAATACTGGTAGGTATAGGGTGATGACCAACCAATATCTGGGTTCTCAATAGAAAACTTCGGATAAAAGCCGCCCGCTCGAACAATCAAGCGGCGACCATTTTTGGGTAGTGTTCGATATTGCAAATACAATTCTGTAAAACCGAGCTTGTCATCTGGGTCTGGCACATACTGTGTTACCCCGTGCAAAGACCAAGCACTGGCAAAATCTAACCGCCAATCAATAGCACCTCGACTAAGCGTAGTATCTGACTCCCCTTTGCCAAAACGCGTAACGCCCCATCCAGGCTGATACCAAGCTTTACGATTATCATCATGCTGCCAAGTCGTTTGCAGTTGCCCTTGCCCAGAAATCTCGACAGCACCTGCTTGCCCTATCGCGAATAATGCCAGAGCAGCGCTTAGCTTAGTAATCATCGAAGCCATCGGAGAAATCCTGAAGTGGAGCAACCAGTGTTTGCTTAATTTGATAGGTAATTGCTTGAGTGTTGTTCACAGCAGAGAGCGCATGCTGTTCTATTTTGTCTATATTTTCGAATCTTTCATGCCATACATTCAGCTTTAGTGCGCTGGCTTGCTGAGCACCTAGGTCGATTGATACTTTGCCGCTGCTATCCGTTACCGCAAATAATGGGCTATCTACAACCACGATATAACCCAGCATCCAATCGTGAATATTGCAGCCAAGCTCAACCACACCGGTTTGATCAAATAATACTTGTTTCGGGTCATCGCGATACAACTTAAGCTCGAATGGCTTTGCAGCAGAGAACGAATAGACGTGATGGAGAATGGGATCTAAATTTGGAAACGAGACTTGTGTGCCAGCTTGCACCATCAAAATATGGGGCACAAACGCTTTATCCTTTTGCTCCATTTTATAATCTAGCGTCGTTCTTTTGTTATCAAAGCCTTCTCCTTGCAACCACACCGCAGCATTCGCGAGTGGCTGTTTATCAGCATCGACAATTTGCACTTCAAGGGCATTGACTAGACCGACTTGTAGCATTGCCATCACAACAGCAATACGCCCAAAAACTGTTAGGTTTAGCATAAGCAGTTCAACCTATCCTTATTATTTTTCTTAGCTTGTCTACACTAGACCGAGCGGAATAATTATTACATTCATCGCATTTACAGCATGAATACGTATGCAACTTTTACGTGAACGTTAGCATACAACAGTAAGCTTAGCTTATGTGCAAAAGAACACGAATTTTCGTGCCGACAACAAGAAGGAAAAACTATGCGCCCCATGTTACTTTCCCTGATCGGATTAAGCTTGTTTACGACTACGAGCTTTGCCGCATCTTTAGCTGTGAGTTCGCCAGATGGCAAAATCACTTTTACCTTGAGTGATGATAATAGCCAGCCGACCTACCAAGTCAGCTTTAACGACAAAACCATTATTCAACCGTCTAAACTTGGTTTTGATTTCGCAACAGCTGCATCGATGCGCGATGGCTTGAGTATCACCACACATCAGCGCAATAGCGTCGATAGCAGTTGGCAACAACCTTGGGGCGAAGCCAGAGTGATCCAAGATAAGCACAATGAGCTTGCTGTCACCTTTGCTAAGCAGACAGACAAGTCGCCGCAATATACTGTACGTGTAAAAGTATTTGATGACGGTGTCGGCTTTCGCTATGAGGTTGCTCAAAATCAAGCGCTTTATATCACCAGAGAATTAACCGAATTCGCCTTTGCACAAAGTGATAAAAGTACCGCGTGGTGGATCCCTGCTCGTGGCTGGAATCGCTATGAATATGTATACAACACCACACCACTGCACGATGCCCCACATGTGCATACCCCGTTTACCTTAAAGAATCAAGACGGAGTCCATATCAGCGTGCATGAAGCGGCCCTAATTGACTATGCGGGCATGACCTTAAACCAGCGTCGCCCGGGAACATTTGTTGCCGATCTAACACCTTGGTCAGATGGCGTTGCAGTCAAAACCAATGGTAAGTTCAATACACCTTGGCGCACCCTGCAAATAGGCGATGAAGCCACCGACTTGTTGAACTCTCACCTGATTTTAAACCTCAACGAGCCAAATAAGCTCGGTGATGTATCTTGGGTTGAGCCGGGTAAATACATCGGCATTTGGTGGGGCATGCACATCAACAAAAATACTTGGGGCAGCGGCGATAAACATGGAGCCACTACGGCGCGCACTAAAGAATATTTGAGCTTTGCCGCTGACAACGGCTTTGATGGCGTGTTGGTTGAAGGTTGGAACATCGGCTGGGATGGCGACTGGTTCTTCAACGGTGATGTCTTTAGCTTTACCAACGCCTATGCTGACTTTAATATTGACGAAATAGCAAAGCACGGAGAAAAAGTAGGTGCACGCCTAATTGGTCATCACGAGACGTCTGGTAACGTCAGCAACTATCGCAATCAAATGGAGGCGGCCTTCGCACTCTACGAAAAAGCAGGCGTTCGCCAAGTTAAAACCGGTTATGTAGCCGATGGTGGCAACATCAAACGCATTGATGCCAAGGGCAATGCCAGATTCGAATGGCACGATGGTCAATTTATGGCAAATGAGTACTTAGACAACGTCAAACTCGCGGCCAAACACAAGATCAGTATCAATACGCATGAACCAATCAAAGATACCGGCCTGCGTCGTACCTATCCAAACTGGATTGCAAGAGAAGGCGCTAGAGGGCAAGAGTTCAATGCATGGGGCACGCCACCAAACCCACCAGAGCATGTGCCAATGCTCGCCTTTACCCGCATGTTAGCAGGCCCTATGGACTTTACTCCGGGTATTTTTGACATGGGCTTTAACGGCCTTGGCGATAAAACCAACCGCCCACAAACCACTCTCGCCAAACAATTAGCGCTCTATGTTGTGCTTTATAGCCCAATTCAAATGGCGGCCGATTTGCCAGAAAATTACCTCGCTAAGCCAGATGCCTTCCAATTTATCAAAGACGTACCCACCGACTGGGAACACAGTATCGCACTTGCAGGAGAAGTGGGTGATTATGTTGTTTTTGCCAGAAAGGAGCGCAAGCATAAACAATATAGTGGTAACGATTGGTTCTTGGGCGCTGTAACTGATGAGGAAGCGAGAGAAATTCCTATTACTTTAGATTTCCTTGAGTCAGGTAAAACCTTTGAAGCGCAAATCTACGCGGACGGTGATAAAGCCGAATGGAAACAAAACCCGTATGAAATGAATATTTACCGTAAAAAGGTAACAAGTGCCGACAAACTCACATTAAAACTGGCTGCCGGCGGCGGTGTTGCTATTCGCTTTAAATCGCTTTAAACATAAGGTGACTACCCAGCAGCTGGGCAGTCACCGCTTTGATCTGTACATTTAGTAAACTATACAGTAGGGTGAAATAGTCTATTAAGACATTCTTATTTCAAAGGAAAATAATATGAAACTTACCCTAGCAAAGAAAAAACTAAAACAATTAGACTATCAACAGAGCCAACTTGCCGTAAAACTCACACCGCAAGCAGCCGGTGGTAGAGGACCAGAAACCGGCGTTATGTGTGAAACGACTAATAACGATTACTGGTGTCAACGTCCAAGTTCACCGGCTGTTACCTGCAGCGTAATGGAACGCTGTTTATAAACATTTCCCACCATATATAGGCTAGATATTATAAAAATATGTAGTTAGCCTATTTCTCAGTCAAACTCTCTATATGCTCAACGGCCAGCTCTCACTCGCCGCCGAGCTGAGTTATAAGTAATAATTTACTGACATTGATAGCTTGGTGTTACACCATTAGCAACTTCCCATTTCGCTGTTAATAGCGACGCAGGGCCATTACTGTCATGGGATAGCTCCCAATTCATAATGCCACCGGCATTGAGCTTAGCGTACTGCGTTTTTGCGCGGATCGTCGGGATACCATTGTAGTAGCTGCTACCATCACTATCGCGACAGGCATTGGCAGGGTTCTCCTGCAGTAAGGTGCGATACGCTTTCCAAGTAGGTCTTGCATAAAATGGTACGCCTAATACCGTTTTTTCTTTACTGAGCCCACGACCTTGCCAGTAAGCTATTGAGTCTTTGGCGTATTGCATAGAAGCATGATCAGTATTGTTCGCGTCGTACGCCATCAAATTTAAAAAGTCGATATCTTGGAATACAGATTCCAACACGCCACCACCGGTATAGCCAAGCGCCACCACAGCTGCCGTCAAGAATTTACCTCTGGCGCGTAACTCAACGCTTAGTTCCTTCATCAGTAATGCATAGTTATTTGCTGAAGCACCGGGATCTGGATATTCCCAATCCATATCAACGCCATCTAGATTATGTTGCTCTACAAACGCAATGACCTCTTGCACGAAACGGGCTCTGCCTTGCTGTGAACTGGCGAATGTCTCAAATGCACTGTCGTCGCCCCCGTTCCAGCCACCAATGGCGATCCCCACTTTTACATTGTTGGCATGAGCCGAATTTACCAGCGCTGTCATTTTGCTTAAATTTTCAAGCGGTCTCAGTGTGCCATCTGCATTGGGTAGTAAAAATGAGTAATTAATATGGGTGAGTTTATCAAACTGAATATCACTCACGGCTCCCTGCCAACTTGGGAAATAGCCGACAATTTTAAAATTAGGATCGCCAGGAGGAACCTCGTCAGACACGACACTGAAGTTCACCGCACTCGATTCACCTCGTGCCCCAGACACATCAGTTGCATAGACAGTTAATGCGCGATTACCTAGCCCCTGCGCTTGCCACATCACCTCATAAGGCGCACTGTTATCAGAGGCGACAAGCGTGCCATCAAGATAGAATTCAACACTGTCGATTGCGGTGTTTTGCGGATGGCTTACTGCCGCCGCTAGGCTAACTGATGAGCCCACTAACACTCGTGCGTTACTACTTGGGGAAGTGACCGAAACTTGAGGCAATGGCGTTACAGGATCACAACTGCCATTGGCTTGCCAGACATCATAAGTATTGGAATTTTGCGCTGGGTTTTGGTTTTGTGTCCACCATTTAGCGGTGTATTTAGTAGACTGATAAGTGACTGCGTCGCCACCTGTATATACTTGCTGTAATTGCCATTGCGTTAAGTTGCTACAGTCAACCGCCAGTGCAACTTCCATCGCGCCCAAGAGCGGAAGTGCAATTAATAAATTTGTATATTTCATTACCTTTTTCCATGTTGTATGTCGGCTAAAGCAAGTCGTGCCGAGTTTAAATAAATGTTAACTTGCGATTCTAGCCTACCAGCATGGACAAATTTCGTACAACCCAACTCACTACGACCTTAGTCTAATGAAATAACCCCTCTGTTTAGGCCACTATTCGTCCTCGATTATGCTCGTTTATAAAATGTCCAACTAGTACAGCGAGACTGTACAGATAAGGCTTAGCTCAGTATGCTTGCGGGTTTAGGCGCTATAAAGAGAATAATTAAGAGATGAGTACGGCATTTTCAAGACGATTTGTAACCTTAGTCGAGCAATTTGCAGGCGGCAATAAGCGCCAATTTGCCCAGCTAACAGGTAAATCCCCTTCCCATATTTACCGTATTTGTCGCGGCTTAAGTCGCCCTTCAATGATATATCTTGAGCACCTTTATAGCCTATTTGCCGTTGATCTGAACTGGTTACTTACCGGTGAACAACCCTTAGATAAACCACAAGGCCAGTTTAAAGATGAACTTACCCTCATACCTAAACTTGATATTGAGGCCAGTGCAGGTATGGGTAGTGTAATAGGTCATGAGGAAGTCACCGAGCAGTTTGCACTCAACCGTCGTTGGCTAAACTCCCATCTTGGCGTGTATTCAGAGAAGCTCGCCTTTGTCTCTATCCGTGGTGATAGTATGCAGCCCACCTTGCTAGACGGCGATATGGTACTCGTTGACCTTTCACAGAATCAACCCAGTAAAGATGCGGTTTATATCATTCAAACGGAAGAGGGTCTCATGGCTAAGCGAGTGCGACAAAAGCACTCTCAGCTCAAAGTGATCAGTGATAACCCTGATTACCCGAGCTGGGAGATCACCGCTGATAATGCCGACAGTCACGGCATTGCAGGGCGTGTTGTTTGGTGTGGTCGCAGTATCTAAACTACAACGTCACTATCCGTGTGATACTGGAGCATCACACGGACTTAGCCAGCTTTTCCTGCACATATGCTGTATTCACAAATTGGCTCAACACCAATGAGCACAACGCAAGTACAGCACCAAAGTAAAACACTAAGGATTGATCGTATAACCATACTAAGCCAAAGCTTGCAGGGATCACTACTGCTGCAATATGGTTAATAGTAAAGCTAACCCCTGCTGTTGCTGCGATATCTTCTGGCCGAGCAATTTTTTGAAAATACGTTTTAAGTGCAATAGCCATCGCAAAAAACAGATGGTCGATGACATAAAGCGCTGCAGCAAAGCTTGCTGACTCTACCAATGCATAACCAATAAATACAAAAATGAGTCCCACATATTCGATTGTCAGTGTTTTACGCTCACCAATATGCCCAATCATTTGACCAATCTTGGGGGCGATAAAGATATTTATCAAATGATTCAACATATAAAGCGCGGTGATCTGTGCAACATCAAAACCAAATTTTTCCACCATTAAGAAACCCGCAAACACCATAAATATTTGTCTTCTCGCACCCGAGAAGAAAATCAAGGCGTAATATAGGCTGTACTCTTTTCTCAAAATGAGCTTTTTATGCTGCGTAGTATGCATTTCAAAGGTTGGAAAGCCGATAAACATAAATAGCGCAATGATAAAGCCAACCCCTCCAATAAGCAGATACATCCACTGATAGTCTGCAGAGAAGTAGCTAAAACCCAGCCATATCACCGCATAGGTGATCAAAGAGGCGATGGATTTAATAGAGAGCAAGATACCCAGTTTGGCCGGTGCCTCATCTTTATTGAACCACTGTAAACTGAGTGATTGATTCAGTGTCTCGAAGTAGTGAAAACCTATCGACATTAACACTGTGGTTGCATACAAACCATAAATAGTAGGCAACAAGCCCGTAATGGCGACGCCAAGCGATAACAAACATAAACTGATCAGTGCGAAGGTCTGCTCCTTTAACACCAATAAAACAAATACCGCTGTAAACGCTAAAAACCCGGGGATCTCACGCAGGGATTGCAACATTCCCATATTAGCACCATTGAAGTTTGCGGCTTCAATCGCAAAGTTATTGAGCATGGCCATCCAACCTGCGAACGTAACGGCCATAACTACGGTAGCGAGCACTAAGAAATTAAAAGGACTTTGCCATCCTTGAGAGGCATTCTTCATGATTATCTCCACATAAAGCACAACTATTAAAAAGTTATGGCTATAATATGGCCACACGTTAATTTCTGATATACATAATTATGCCAAGTTCTTTATCAAAACAGACAACTTCTCCTTGGCGTATTCAGCCCAAATATAAGCGTTTCTTAAAGCCAAGCCTTGGCCGACCAATTCTGCCAAGAGCGGTAAAAAAAGCAGAGTGGGAGCATGTTCAAAGACACCAACATGAGTGGGGGCAGCTTGCATATACAAGCAATGGAGTCATCACAATTGTGACTCCTGAAGGCACTTTCGTGATCCCTCCCGACCAAGCCTTATGGCTACCTCCGGGCCTTCCACATGAGACGTATTGTCGCTACGGTGGAGATTTTCGCAGTGTCTATATTGATAATAAATTTACTGGATTACTTGGGAATAAAGCCAAGTTGATTTTTGTTGATGAACTACTAAAACAGTTCATTTTGGAGATCTGTACTTGGCAGGAAGATTACCAATTAGATGAAAAAACAGAGCGATTTATTGATGTCTTTGTTGATAGATTAACGTCTGCTGCAACGTGCCACTTTTTTATTCCAAGTGCCCAAGACGCGAGAATTTTGCCCATTGTGACAGAATTGCACAATAACCCAGGATGCAAAATAAGCTTGGAGGCCTGGAGTGAACAGGTTGGCGCATCAACCCGTACACTCAACCGTCTATTTCATAAATGCTTTATGATGGGGTTCAGTGATTGGCGCCAAAAACTAAGAGCTATCAAAGCGATTGAGCTTTTGAAAGATGGATATTCTCAGCAACAAGCAGCTGAATATTTGGGTTTTGAATCTACCGCCGCATTTAGCAATGCGTTTAAAAAAGTCTTTGGCAAACCGCCGGGACAGTACATTAAAAAGTAATGGTAATTTGGGATCAATAAATGCTTTCCCACTAAATATTATGAATGCATAAACCGGTGGGTAAAGCACCTCCTACGATGCAGTGTATATGGTAGTAGGAGCGAGTTTACCTCGCGATGTGTTGATTGGCTTGCGAGGTTTTCTATACCCCAAACAGCAAAAAACCCGTCGCATTGCTGCAACGGGTTTCTCTTATTTGGCCCTGGCGATGTTCTACT